>JBDHYV010000157.1:0-6427 GCA_039811545.1 Bacteroidales bacterium
CAACGCCTCAACGAGATCGGGAAATGGATGAAAACCAACGGAGAATGTATCTACAATACTAAGCCATTGGAACCATTTACGGAGGGGAAACTCTGTTTTACGCAAAAAAATGACGGCAGCCGGTGCTATCTTATCTATCTGTGTGACGAAAATTCCGCCCTCCCCGAAAGCATCCTTTTACCAAAAGAATTGAGCGAAAAATGTCAAAAGCCGTTTTTGTTGGAAAGCGGCAAAACATAAAATTGACAAAGCAGGGCACACAGAAAAGATTGGTTCTTACCGCCTCGATGCGAAAAGCCCTTGCCGGCCAACCGGCTTTCGTCATCGCCTTTTAAAGCAAATTAGGGATGAAAGCGGTGCATCTTCACATTGAGGATTTCCTTCACAACCAATAGAATTTTATCTAAGTCATCGGAACTGCCATCAGTATATTGCATTGAAAGTCCAAGCCTATCTACCTCCCGATTCCGTACAAGCTTGATTTTGCCCAAAAACACGCCATCCTGAGCATATACGTTCAATGAACTGCTTCTGTTCCAGTCTTCAATAAAATGTTCGCCTTCGGGAAAGCCTGTGTTTTTCGATTTCAGCCGAATCTCTATCGGAAATATCCGGGCAAGGCCCCTTATTTTGCTGTAAGTCAAAGTGCCGTTTTCGGTGAAAGACGCTTTGGTTGATAACGAAATTGAAACAGCCGGTTTATCTTCACGAAGGATATTCAAAAGAATGTCCAAATCGGCAGAAGAACGGCTGGTAAATTGGCTAACCAGCTCGAACTGCATGTGATAGTCGGCAATCTTCATCTTGAGCCAGGCCACCTTAGGGAATCCTTCCAACAGCGAACATTCGTAGCGGATATTGGCCAGCTCATGTCCATCGCGCCAGATCGAGGCCAAATATAAAGTTGGGATTACCATTTGCAGGGCCGAAACCTCCTCATCATAAGCGTTCAGATGAAACTCAATCTTCTCGCCTTTCCGATTGTAGCGCGTCAGACACAGGGGCAATGAATCGGCCCGAGCCAAATCCCGAATCCAAACTGAACTGTCATTGACAAAAAGGTAGTTTCCTGACGCTTTGGCTAAATCATAGCCAGTGAAACCCTGTTCGTACACCCGGTTGGATAAACGAAACGGCAAAGGTGATTCAGGCAAAGAATAAAATGACAAAAGCTCCTTAAATCCTGACGATTCACTAATATTTCTTGCGTGAAGAGACAACTCGGCATCACAAGCTTTGAGGTATTTCTCAGCTTTGATTTTATCGGCTTTTCGACTGCAAGAAACGAAAAAGACCAAAACCGCAATGAGAACGAGGTTGATCCATTTAGAAAAATCGGTTTTGGGCATTGCTTTCTTCGTGTGAAAGTACAAAATTATACAAAAGCTTTGGTTGCTTTGCCAACGGCGTACGATTGCATCTAAAGTCGGTTTTTCTGTTGCAGAAAATGGATAATAATTTCCACCGTTTCTTCGTCAGACACACGTTGGTTGTTGATAATCAAATCGAAAAAGGCAGTCTCCAATTCCTTCCCCGAAAAATCCTGAAAGAGTTTCAGTCTTTTTTCATCCGTTTTGGTAATATAAGCGGCTGCCTCTTTGGCAGTTATTGACAACTGTTTGCTGATGCTCTGAACTCGCCAAGGTAAGGGTGCTGTAAGCCTGATGTGGACGCCAGCCGGCAATCCGGCAGTGATGATGGCTCCTGCCCGGCCGATGATGATACAATGACCTTCGGCTGCAATCTCGCTGATGATTTTTTTAAGAATATTGCGCACTTTCTGATAGCTTCGATAACGACCATCGCCAAAAGCCAAAATAATCTCTTCAATATTGCCCTTATTTTGGGCATCAAGTACCTGTTTCACCTGCTGAAGGTTGAGCTGTAAACCTTTTGCAGCATCGAGGATGGTTTCTTTAGAGACGATATGCCATTTTTTACCCGTCAGTCGAAAAATCTCCTGCTGAAGCATCTCCCCCACAATTCGGCTATGACAGCCGGTTTCGCGCGAAAGGGTGATAAAGGGCTGATTTTGAGCCCTCAGATGCGATTCCGCTATCTCGCGCTCTTTCAGGTATTCAACGATATCGAGTGCCATAGTGTTGGATTTTGATGCTAAAATTACAACATTTTAGCAAGAAAATCAATCTAAATTTGCAAAGAGGTGTGTTTCTTATCTACGGTCTTCCCCCCAGACAAACGCCATCACTTTTTCGGTTGCGCCAATACTTCCTTCCACATAATGCCGACAAACGGCTGAAGCATGTTCCCAAAAACGACCATCTACGCTGAGTTTGTTCGTCATTTCGGCTAATTCGCCTGCATTGTGTACCACAAAAACGCCGCCCAACTCCACAAGGTCAACAGCTTCGGTAAAGTTGCCATAATGAGGGCCGATCATCACCGGACAGCCATAAGCCACAGCTTCCTGAATGTTGTGGATATTTTGTCCGAATCCGCCGCCAACATAGGCAAACGATGCATAGCGATAGAGTTGCGACAATAGGCCAATATTGTCAATGAGCAGAATTTTTGCTTCTATATCGTTGGTAAATTGCGAAAATCGAATTGTTTTGTAGGCCGATGCCTCTTCGATGGTTCTGAGATGTTTTTCCGAAATATCGTGTGGAGCAAGAATCACAGCTATATTTTCGGGCAATTGGCCAAAGGCTTCCATCAGTTTTTCCTCATCGGCAGGCCAGGAACTTCCCACAACAAACGCTTGCCTGCCCTGCAAAAATTGTTCGGCAACAGGAATGGGTTGTGCCGTCCGGCTAATCTGATAAACCCGATCGAAACGCGTATCTCCGGTCACTGTAACGTTAAGTATGTCAAATGATTTAAGGAGTTTGGCTGAATTTTCGTCCTGAACAAAAAAACGTGTAACCTGTCTCAGATGGCGCCGAGGCCAACGGCCAAACCAGCGGAAAAAATATTGTTGCTCCCTGAAGCGCGCCGAGAGAAAATATATCGGAATCTTATACTGCGAAAGCGTTTCCAAATAATTGAACCAAAACTCATACTTCACAAAAAAAACAGCCTCAAAGGCAAAAGTATTGATGAGTTGTCGGGCATTCTGCGGTGTATCGGCAGGCAAATAGGCCACTTTATCCGCGAGCGGATAATTTTTTCGGATTTCATATCCCGAAGGCGAAAAAAAAGTGAGCAGGACTTTTTTGTCCGGAATACGTTTTTTGATGGCTTCGATCACCGGGCGACCCTGCTCAAACTCGCCGAGCGAAGCCGCGTGAATCCAAATCCAACTATGACGCTTATTCTCGTCTGCTGCATCGAACAAATGGCTGTTTCTGCGGCCGTCAATCCACTGTTTTGCTTTGGGGTTGAAAACAGCCGCCACACGAATACTCAATGTATAGCAGCGGACAATGAAAGTATAAAACCAACGCATGAACGGTTTCAATAATAATAATACTTTTGGGGTGCCCTTTTGTAAGCAGGAATAATCCAGCAGGCTTTGATGCCGTAATAATGGTCGGTATATTGTTTTGAATCAGGCCCCATGAGGTCAAACTGATATTCGCGCAGGCTTTGTGTAAAGGCCTGAATAAACTCGAAGCCTAAGCTGAAGTTGAGCATTCTGGAATTGCTCATGATGAGGTATCCGGCCTCGAGGCTGTGGGCAAAGCCACCGCGCAAGCGATCATAGCCTTTGGCATAGTCGCCCATGACTTGCGGTGCAGTGCCAAACTGTGTTTCGATGCGAATATGATGCGCCAGATACCCTACTCCGGCACCAATATAAATGCCCGAATTGGGGTTTGGAAACGAAAAAGAAAACAATTTTGTAGCTTTTGCCTGAAGATGAAAACCGCGCTCGAAAAGCGACAAGCTCGTTAAAGTGCCGTTGCCATCAATAATCTCACCCTCGGCTGTACTGATTTGCGCCAGCAATTCGGTTCGTCCGTTAACGCGGTCGCCAAAAATGAAATTTCCGTTTGCACTCCAAATCCAGTTTTTATCGGTTTTATATCCAACAGAGGCTCCAACGGCTGAGTTCATTCCATACTGCGACACGAGGTCGGCTCCGGGAAAATGAAGCGAATAATTAGCCGAAAAAAGCACCGAACTCACCACCGTATCACTCATCGAACGTTGGGCAGCTGCAAAATGAGCCGTTAAAAAAAAGAAAGCAATCAGCAGGAAGAGTTTTTTCAAGCGCGCCATAAATAAAATTAAAAAAGTATATCAGGGTTTTATATAAAACCCTGATAATCAATGTTTTGTGGAGCTGGAGGGAGTCGAACCCTCGTCCAAACAAGGAACCCTCAGGCTTTCTACATGCTTATGCTATTGTTGTTTTTCGTACAGGGTAAGGAAACAGCCATCCTAAACCTTGTCTTATCTTCTGTTTTTAACCCTGTCGTCGAAGCGCCGCCAGAGCGATCCCAAATTTGATTAGCACCCCGTTCTCAGGCCGGTATCGGGCATTTCCACCTGCGGGATGTCTCGTCCCCCCACCTTGTGAAGGGATGAAGCTTAATCTACTGAACTTCGATTATGCAGCGAGAGCGTAAGTAGTTTCGCCAATTGTTGTTCGCGATCAGGATTTACGAGCGTCATCGCAAGGCTCGGCATGCTTACATGAACATTCTGCTTGCTGTCAAAACCGGTCAGCCCCGTTTTTGAACATTGATCTAACACATTACGTGCCAAAACCGCCGCAAAGATACGCTATTTTCGAGCCGATGTGCCGCGCCTTCGGGCAAAGAAAAGTTTGCCTGATGCTAATTTTTTGCCTTAGTAGTTCAAAGGTCGTGCATAGCGCTGAACATCAGCTTTTTCGATGGTGTTTCCGGCAAGAATAACAAGACGTTCGGTGGCATTGTGCAACTCCCTGATGTTGCCTGTCCAACGATATTGCTGCATTTCGTGCATGGCTTCATCGGTGATGGCCGGAACGGCTTTCCCCATATTTTGGCAAATCAGGGTCATAAAATGGCTGACTAAGAGCGGAATATCGTCCTTTCTTTCGCGAAGCGGCGGCACTTCGATGACGATCACACTGATGCGGTGATACAAATCCTCGCGAAAATGGCCTTTTTCAATTTCTTCTTTGAGGTTTTTGTTGGTCGCTGCCAAAATTCGTACATCCACCGGAATTTCCTTTTCGCCACCGACGCGGGTGATTTTGTTTTCCTGCAAAGCCCGTAATACTTTGGCCTGAGCCGATAAACTCATATCTCCGATTTCGTCGAGAAACAAAGTGCCTCCATGTGCCAGCTCAAAATCGCCCTTGCGTTGTTTGATGGCCGAAGTAAACGAGCCCTTCTCATGGCCAAACAACTGGCTTTCGATGAGCTCAGACGGAATAGCTGCGCAGTTGACTTCGATGAAAGGAGCGAAAGCGCGATTTCCAAGCTCATGCAACTGCCTGGCAACCAATTCTTTTCCCGTACCGTTTTCGCCTGTTATCAGCACCCGGGCCTGAGTTGGCGCCACTTTTTCAATCATCGAACGAATATCATTCATCCGAGCCGACCGCCCAATCATCTCGAACTGTTTGCTTACCACTTTGCGAAGAGCTTTGGCTTCGGTAAGCAGTTTTGATTTATCTAAGGCGTTTTTGATGGTGATGAGCAGACGGTTCAGGTCGGGCGGTTTGGAAATATAATCATAAGCTCCTTTTTTAATGGCTTCCACCGCCGTTTCGATGGTGCCATGCCCCGAAATCATGATGACAGGAACCTCGCTCAGTTGTTTGATTTCAGCCAACAACTCAATACCATCCATGCCGGGCATCTTAATGTCGCACAACACCACATCGTACTCCTGCTCGCCCAATCTGTTCAGTGCTTCCATGCCCGTAGCGGCATCATCAACCTTATATTTTTCATATTCAAGAATATCGCGAAGGGTTCGGCGGATGCTCAACTCATCATCCACGATCAGGATTTTTGCCATAGTCAGAAAATTTGCTCCAAAGTTAGGCAATCGGCTTCAAATGCCGAATTTCTGGCTCATTTTCCTTACCTTTGGATAAATTTTCATGGGTGAAAAGGTTTCTGATATTTTTATTTTTCGTATCTTTCCAGTTCACAGCACCGGCGCAAACGCCCGTTCACAAACAAAACTCGGGGCGTATGGCCTTTCCGTGGACGGGAGGCTTCGATGCCTGTCAGTTTGGCACGATGGACTTCAACGGTGATGGTTTCAACGATTTGTTGGTTTTTGACCGACGGGGAAATCGCCTTCTGACTTTCCTCAACGATGGGATTCCGGGAGAAATCTCCTATACCTATCATCCGGAATATGCAGCACATTTCCCGCAGATGAAAGAATGGGTGGTTTTTGCCGATTACAATGGCGATGGGCTGAACGATATTTTCACCTATTCTCCGGGTTGGGCGGGTATTCAGGTTTTCAAGCATTTGGCCACCATTCCGCCCACTTTGGAGCAGGTTGTTTG
>JBDHYV010000158.1:0-6394 GCA_039811545.1 Bacteroidales bacterium
CACCATCTGTCTGGCCGACAAAGGGTTATCCGAAGTAAAATCCTTTGATGCTATTGATAATGCCCCCGAAGAAAAAGAAAGGGGTATCACCATTAACACATCGCACGTTGAGTATCAGACAGCTAACCGTCACTACGCACACGTTGACTGCCCCGGCCACGCTGACTACGTTAAGAACATGGTTACAGGTGCTGCCCAGATGGACGGTGCTATTATCGTTGTAGCCGCCACTGACGGTCCTATGCCACAAACACGCGAGCACATCCTTCTTGCCCGTCAGGTTGGCGTGCCCAGACTGGTTGTATTTATGAATAAAGTTGACTTAGTTGACGACGAAGAGCTACTCGAACTTGTTGAAATGGAAGTTCGCGACCTTCTCAGCTTCTATAAATTTGACGGCGACAACACTCCTGTTATCAGGGGATCTGCCTTAGGCGGTCTGAATAAAGAGCCGAAATGGGTTGAAAAAATCTACGAACTCATGGATGCTTGCGACAATTGGATTCCGCTCCCAGAACGCGATCAGGACAAACCGTTCTTGATGCCTATCGAAGACGTATTCTCAATCACAGGCCGCGGAACCGTAGCTACGGGTCGTATCGAAACTGGTGTCATCCACACTGGCGATCCAGTTGAAATCATTGGAATGGGTGCTGAGAAACTGAAATCCGTTGTTACGGGTGTTGAAATGTTCCGCAAAATCCTTGACCAAGGCGAAGCTGGCGACAATGCCGGTCTTTTGCTCCGTGGTATTGACAAAGACGAAATCCGCAGGGGAATGGTTATCGTTGCCCCCGGCTCGGTAAAACCTCACAAACACATCATGGCTGAGGTCTATATCCTCAAAAAAGAAGAAGGCGGACGTCACACTCCGTTCCACAACAAATACCGTCCCCAGTTCTACTTCAGGACAACCGACGTTACGGGTGAGATCGTTCTACCCGCTGGCGTTGAGATGGTAATGCCAGGCGACAACTTGACTATCGAAGTAAAACTGATTGCTGAGATCGCCATGACAAAAGGTCTACGTTTCGCTATCCGCGAAGGTGGCCGTACTGTTGGTGCTGGTCAGGTAACCGAGATTCTCGACTAATTAAATAACTAAAGTTTGCAGCTAAAGGCCAATAATCCTTCGGGTTGGCCTTTAGCTTCAAACCTATACGGGTGTAGCTCAATTGGTAGAGTAGTGGTCTCCAAAACCATTGGTTGTGGGTTCGATTCCTACCACCCGTGCCACTTAAAAATATAAATCAATGTCAAAATTCAGCATTGTCAACTACGTTAAGGAAAGCTATACCGAACTGATGCAGAAGGTATCTTGGCCAACGTGGAATGAGCTTCAAAGCAGTGCTTTGGTAGTGTCCATTGCTTCCCTAATAATCGCTTCGGTGGTTTACCTGATGGATTTATCGTTCCGGACTGTTCTTGAAAATTTCTACCGACTTTTTTAAGGAACACTCCTGAATTATTTTGACAACGATTTTTGTTTATCTAATAATACAAGTTCTGTTTTCCTTATGAGCGAACCCTCAGAAAAAAAATGGTATGTAGTTCGAGCCATCAGTGGTAAGGAGAAAAAGGTAAAAGAATACCTTGAATCCGAAATCACTCGTCTTGGGCTTCAATCCTTTATTTCTCAGGTGTTAATCCCAACGGAAAAGGTTTTTCAGATTAGAAAAGGAAAAAAAATCAGCAAAGAGCGAAATTATTTTCCTGGATATGTTCTGATTGAAGCTGTTTTGACCGGAGAGATACCTCATATCATCAAGTCAATTCCCAATGTTCTGGGATTTCTTGGTACGAAAGGGGAAGCCGACCCTATCAGGCCGGCAGAAGTAAAACGAATCTTAGGCAAGGTTGACGAGCTTTCGGAGATGGGCGAGGAAGTCAATATTCCGTTCATCGTAGGCGAAACCGTTACAGTGACTGACGGGCCGTTTAACAGTTTCAGCGGAGTCATTGAAGAAATCAATGAAGAGAAGAAAAAGCTCAAGGTGATGGTTAAGATCTTTGGGCGCAAGACACCGCTGGAGCTAAGTTTCATGCAGGTAGAGAAGGAATAATGGATAAACAACTTCCTTCATATTCAATCTTTTATAAGGATTAAAAATGGCAAAAGAAGTAAGCGCATTAATTAAACTGCAGATCAAAGGAGGAGCCGCTAATCCTTCTCCACCTGTTGGACCCGCTTTGGGTTCCAAAGGTGTCAACATCATGGAGTTTTGCAAGCAATTCAACGCCCGTACGCAGGATATGGCCGGCAAGATTGTGCCTGTTATTATCACGGTGTATAAGGACAAATCGTTTGAATTTATTGTCAAGGCACCACCGGTTGCCATACAAATCAGGGAACTTGCAGCCATCAAAAAAGGTTCAGCTGAACCCAACCGTGCTAAGGTTGGTTCGCTCAGTTGGGATCAGGTAAGGATCATTGCCGAAGTGAAGATGAAAGACCTCAACGCTTTTACTCTCGAATCGGCTATGACGATGGTAGCAGGCACAGCCCGTAGTATGGGAGTAAGAATCACAGGCGACGCCCCATTTGAATAGACTGAAGCTTTGGCTTTGGTTTTACACGCATTTTGTAGAACCCTTAACACAACAAAGTTAAATGGCTAAATTGACCAGAAAACAAAAGGAAGCCCAGGGTAAGTTCGACAAAAGCAAGATCTACTCCTTGACTGAAGCAGTTGATATCGTCAAAAAAATCACTTACACCAAGTTTGACGCCTCCGTTGACCTTAACATCCGTTTGGGTGTTGACCCCCGTAAAGCCAATCAAATGGTTCGTGGTTCGGTTACCCTTCCACACGGTACGGGAAAAGTGGCACGTGTTCTCGTGCTGTGTACGCCCGATAAGGAACAGGAAGCAAAAGATGCAGGTGCTGATTTCGTCGGTCTGGATGACTACATCCAAAAGATTAAAGACGGTTGGACGGATATTGACGTCGTGATTACCACCCCCAACGTGATGCCCAAGGTGGGCGCCTTAGGTCGTATTCTCGGCCCCAGAGGTTTGATGCCCAACCCAAAAACGGGAACCGTGACGATGGATATCGCAAGAGCAGTTCAGGAAGTGAAAGCCGGTAAGATTGATTTCAAAGTGGACAAATATGGTATAGTCCATGCCGGTATTGCAAAAGTGAGCTTCGACGCTTCAAAGATTGAGGAAAACGCAAAGGAGATCATCCAGACAGTCGTTAAACTCAAACCTTCCGCAGCAAAAGGCACATACGTGAAGAGTATTTATGTTTCGAGCACGATGAGTCCTGGCGTTCAGATCGACCTTAAATCAGTAACAAACTAATCAAAAAAAAGGAAGTTATTGATATGAGAAAAGAAGAAAAAATAGTAATCATTGAGACTATCACGGGAAAGCTCAAGTCGAACCCCAACTTTTATCTGACCGATATTTCGGAGCTTAATGCCGAAAGCACGGCACGGTTGCGTCGTTTGTGCTACACCCGCGATATTGAGCTATTAGTGGTAAAAAACGCTTTATTGCGTAAGGCAATGGAGCGCACAGGGGTGGATATGAGCGAGCTTTACGGTTCGCTTAAAGGTGCCACTTCGGTAATGTTTGCCGAAGCGGGCAATGCCCCGGCCAAGCTCATCAAAGAATTCCGCAAGACTTCTCCCAGGCCCATACTGAAAGCTGCTTTCATTGAAGAAGCTGCATATATTGGCGATACGCAACTTGATTTCCTGATCAATGTGAAATCGAAGAACGATCTGGTCGGCGACCTGATTGGCCTGCTGCAGTCGCCCGCCAAAAACGTTATTGGCGCACTTCAGTCGGGCGGCCACAAGCTGAGCGGTATCGTAAAAACCCTCTCGGAAAGAGAAGAATAACCACGAATTATTAGAATTCAATAAAACGAAAATAAATTTTAAACACATTTAAAAAGTTAATAAAATGGCAGATTTGAAAGCTTTCGCAGAACAATTGGTAAACCTCACAGTTAAAGAGGTCAACGAATTAGCTACCATTTTGAAAGAGGAATACGGAATTGAACCCGCTGCTGCTGCAGTAGCTGTTGCCCCTGCTCAGGCTGGTGGCGGCGATGCTCCTGTTGTTGAAGAAAAAACATCGTTTGATGTTATTCTGAAATCGGCCGGTGCCTCGAAGCTTGCAGTTGTTAAATTGGTAAAAGAGCTCACCAGCCTTGGCCTTAAAGAAGCCAAAGAATTAGTTGATGCCGCCCCGAAACCAATTAAAGAAGGTGTAAGCAAAGACGAAGCCAATGCATTGAAATCCCAACTTGAAGAAGCTGGTGCAGAGGTTGAAGTTAAATAAGGAGTTTAGTATTTGTGCAAAATACGAGGCAATGCAACCTCTATCTCATTCTTTTTGAGATAGAGGTTTTATGCCTCTTTTGCATTTTGTGGACATGGTTTCTTTTTCATTCTAACCCGCCTCCCAAAAGGCCTCAAATACTTTAAAAACTTGGCAGTAAAATCAACCGAAAGAATCAGTTTCGCATCCACGAAAACGACCATTGACTATCCTGATTTTTTAGACATTCAACTTCAGTCGTTTCAGGATTTCTTTCAACTGGATACCATCACCGAAAACCGCAAAGAAGAAGGACTCTACAAGGTTTTCGCAGAGAATTTTCCGATCACGGATGCCCGGAACAATTTTGTTTTAGAGTTTCTCGACTATTTTGTTGACCCACCCCGCTATACCATCGAAGAGTGCATAGGGCGCGGCCTCACCTACAGCCTTCCACTCAAGGCAAAGCTGAAGCTTTATTGTACTGATCCCGAACACGAAGATTTCGAGACTATCGTGCAGGACGTTTATCTTGGTATGGTGCCCTATATGACCCCAATAAGCACTTTTGTTATCAATGGTGCCGAGCGCGTGATCGTTTCGCAGCTTCATCGCTCACCTGGGGTATTTTTTGGTCAACATAAACATGCCAATGGAACGCAACTCTATTCGGCAAGGATCATCCCCTTCAAGGGATCGTGGATGGAGTTTTCCACCGACATTAACAATGTCATGTATGCCTACATTGACCGGAAAAAGAAGCTTCCAGTAACCACCCTGCTTCGGGCAATAGGCTACGAAACCGATAAAGACATTCTGAAAATTTTTAACCTTGCCGAAGAGGTTAAAGTGAGCAAGGCCGGACTAAAGCGCGTTTTGGGAAGAAAACTTGCCGCCAGAGTCGTGCGCTCTTGGAACGAAGACTTCGTGGACGAAGATACCGGAGAGGTGGTGACCATCGAACGTAACGAAGTCATCATCGAACGGGAGACCATACTCGAAAACGAACATATTGACCTTATCGTGGATTCCGGTGTGAAAGCTGTGCTTTTGCATCGTGAAGATTTCAACACTTCCGAATATGCGATCATCTTCAACACTTTGCAGAAAGACACCGCCAATTCGGAAAAAGAGGCCGTTGAATTTATTTACCGTCAGCTCCGCAATGCTGAGCCACCCGATGAAGAAACTGCCCGCGGGATCATTGACAAACTTTTCTTTTCCGACAAACGCTATGACTTAGGTGAAGTTGGGCGTTACCGTATAAACAAAAAGCTGAATCTGGCTATCCCGGAAGAAACCAAAGTTTTAACAAAAGAAGATATCATCTCTATCATCCGTCACCTTGTTGAACTTGCCAACAACAAAACTGATGTTGACGACATTGACCACCTGAGCAACCGTCGCGTACGAACGGTGGGCGAGCAGCTTTACGCTCAATTCGGCGTTGGTCTTGCCCGTATGGCCCGCACCATTCGCGAGCGGATGAATGTGCGCGACAACGAGGTGTTTACACCCACCGATCTGATAAACGCCAAAACGCTATCTTCGGTAATCAACTCATTCTTCGGTACGAACCAGTTGTCGCAGTTTATGGACCAAACAAATCCGCTTTCGGAGGTAACCCATAAACGTCGAATTTCGGCTTTAGGGCCTGGAGGTCTTTCGCGCGAAAGAGCTGGGTTTGAAGTGCGCGACGTACACTACACCCACTACGGGCGTCTATGTACCATCGAAACGCCGGAAGGACCTAACATCGGGCTTATTTCATCTTTATGTGTTTATGCCAAGATCAACAAGCTTGGCTTTATTGAAACCCCCTACCGTGTGGTAACGGATGGAGATGTAAGCCTACACGAAAAACCGGTTTACCTAAGTGCCGAGGAAGAAGAAAACAAGGTTATCGCTCAGGCAACAACGCCTTTGACCGATGACGGACGATTTGTTGAAGACCGGATCAAGGTGCGTTATTTGGCTGATTATCCGATTGTTGAGCCTGAGGCGGTGAACCTTATTGATGTTGCGCCAAACCAGATCGCCTCCATCGCCGCCTCACTTATCCCATTCCTCGAGCACGATGATGCCAACCGCGCCCTGATGGGTTCTAACATGATGCGT
>JBDHYV010000159.1:0-6355 GCA_039811545.1 Bacteroidales bacterium
GACTTAGTGGCCGTGATTGATTTAGGTAACAGCCAGCAGGTGTCGAGGGTGAGCATTGGCCTTCTACAAGACATTCGGTCATGGTTCTGGATGCCTTCTTCTGTTGCTTTTTACAGTTCTTCCGATGTCGTTCATTTCCAGCAAACATCCATTGTCAAGCACCAGGTTCCGACTGATAAAGAAGGCATCTTTATTGAACGACTTAGCGGCAAAATCAATACGAATACCCGATATATCAAGGTGATAGCCCGCAACTTCGGGACTATCCCCGACTGGCATCTGGGTGCAGGCGGCAAGGCATACATCTTTGCCGACGAGATTCGAATTGAATAGGGCGAGGTTTCGGATTAACTAAAAGTCGTCCTCATCATCAGCAACTCTTCCCGACCGGTAGTTTGAATCGTCGCAATTGAAGTCAAGACCCGTTTCGCCAGCCGGTTTTTCAAAATCGCCTTTTCCGAAATGAAGGGTCGGGTCATTGTAGATCTTTTGCATATACAAAGCCCAGATGGGCAGTGCCGTATTGGCTCCCTGCCCCATTTTGATTGACCGGAAGTGAACGCTGCGGTCTTCGGCACCTGTCCACACTCCGGTTGTCATATCGGGAGTCAGTCCCATAAACCACCCATCTGATTGGTTTTGCGTGGTTCCGGTTTTTCCGGCAATGGGGTTGGTCAGTTGGTATTTTGTCCGAAGCCGGATTCCTGTGCCACTTTCCACAACGCCTTTCATTAATTGAATCATTTTGTATGCCGTGAGCTCGCTCATGGCTTCCGACTGTTCGGGCACAAAGCGTTCGATCAGGTTGCCATGTTTATCTTCGATTCGGGTAATAAAATAAGGCTTGATGAAAACGCCCTTATTTGAGAACGTATTCATTGCGCCCACCATCTCCGAGAGAGAAATTTCGGGTGTGCCGAGCGCGATGGCCGGCACAGCATCAATTGGCGACACAACACCCATTTTGCGCGCCATTTGAATGACCGACTCGGGCGGAAAACGTTTGATAAGATAAGCTGAAATCCAGTTGTTGGAGTTGGCCAAAGCCCATCGCAAAGTAACCTCCTGCCCTACCCGTTCGTTGCTGGCATTTTTCGGTTCCCAGAAAGTACCATCCCAAAGCTGAACACTATAGCTGATGTTTGGAACTTTGTAGCATGGTGTATATTCGCCTTCCTGCATTGCTAGGGTGTATAAGAATGGCTTGAAGGTTGAGCCAACCTGCCGACGGGCCTGTGTAGCGTTGTCGTATTTGAAAAAACGATAGTCAATGCCACCCACATAAGCCCTCACCTGACCTGTTTTCACGTCAACCGACATCAGGCTCGACTGCAAGAAAAACTTGTAATAACGGATGGAATCCATCGGTGTCAGGAGGGTATCTACTGGTCCCTTCCACGAAAAAACCCGCATTCTTACTGGCGTATTGAATTCTTGTCGGATAGAATCGTCCGAGGCTCCTGCCTTTTTCAGGTAGCGATAGCGGTCAGAACGTTTCATAGCCTGAGTCATAATCAGCTCTACCTCTTCTTTGATGGTTGCCGGCGGCAAAGCAAAGGGGGCGTTTGCAACGCCTTTCCAATGCCGGAAAAAAGATGGCTGCAGCTCGCCACCAAGATGTTCGCGAATGGCCTCTTCAGCATATTGTTGCATGCGCGAATTGATCGTGGTATAAATTTTTAAACCGTCTTTGTAAATATCGTAGGAGGAGCCATCAGGTTTTGTTTTTGCGGCTGCCCAGTTTTTCAGCTCGCCCCTCAGGTATTCGCGAAAATAGGTTGCAGCGCCAGAATTATGATCGAGCAGTCCGAAATTGGACATATCCAAAGGTATTTGTTGTGCCTCGGTAGCCTGCTGCTGACTGATAAAACCATAGTCGGCCATTTTTTTTAGGACAAGATTTCGGCGTTGCAAAGCTCTTTCGGGATTTCTTACAGGGCTATACCAAGTTGGGGCATTCACCACGCCGGCCATCAGTGCCGACTCCTCAAGGGTGAGCTGGTCGGGCGATTTTCCAAAAAACGTCATGGCTGCAGATTTGATGCCAAAGGCCTGACTTCCAAAGGCGACTGTGTTGAGATACATCGCCATGATTTCTTCTTTGGAATAATTGCGCTCCAGTCGCGAAGCGGTAATCCACTCTCTGAATTTGCGCAAAACCAATTGCGGAATACTCAGGTTTTCATCGCGCGGAAACAGATTCTTAGCCAATTGTTGTGTAAGCGTACTGCCTCCGCCTTTGCCGCTTTGCCCAGTAACAACACCCCAGGCCACACGAAACAGTGCCTTAAAGTCAACACCCGAATGTTCAGTAAAACGGATGTCTTCGATGGCAAGTAAAGCGTTGATCAGGTCGGGAGGAAGGTCGTTGAAATGAATGTTGGAGCGGTTTTCGATATGAAAAGTGCCCAACATGACACCATCGGCAGAATAAATCTCAGAAGCGAGATTGGTGTTTGGATTTTCCAGCTCCTCGAAACTGGGCATTGTACCAAACCAACTGTTGGCTAAACCATAGAAAAAAATAAAACCTACTACCACCAATGCCACGAATGACATCCAGAATATGGTGAGGAAAGAGTTTGTGCGCCAGTTTGACATATTCCGAAAAGCTTATATCAAGATTCTTTAATGTCGGTTTGCTTCGATACGGATGCCAATATCGGTTATTCCCACGAGGGTTTCTTCACGCATAGCATGTTGTATATCAACAATATACTTGCCAGGTAGGGGAAATTTAAGCCCCGAATTCAGCAAAATGAGGTTTTCTTTAAGTTTTCCAACCCCTTTGCCAGTCCATTGTCCATCGGGCAGAGCCAAAATGCACTCTAAAGTATCGCGGGTCAGATTTCCATTGGGGAACTGCGTTGTCATGAAAAGGTAAAGGTTGCTATACCGGTAGTCGCTTGAATTTCGAACGTGAAAGAAAATCCGATAAGTGGCAGTCGTATCGGCAACTTCAAAGCCGTAGCGCTCTTTTTGGGTTATCGGCCAGCTTCCATCGGGCAAACTATGGATGTCATCGTAGAGAAAATGTCTTCCACAGGAAAGTGCTGATAATGCAACAATTCCAAGCAATAAAAGGCTAAACCTCCTAAATGTTGTGGCAACTTTATTCCTGTTCTTTCTCACGGTCAGGTTTATTCTTTTTGACCTTCTTTGGTCTGTCGAAACGGTGTAAATCGCCTTCAAGCTGTGCAGTCGGCGGAGTCTCAACCACTTGTGTCTCTTTCAAAAAAGCATAATCTTCGAGTTTTTCCGGAAACACATTTTGCTGGTTTTGCTTGGCAATTTCTTTCACCTTGTCTATCGGGATGGCCATGAGGTTGTTTCTATCGTTCACGTAAGAATACCACATCAGCCCCTTGAAAACATCACTTTTTTGGTAGAAAGCATCGCCCTTTTGTGTTTTAAGCACAGTGCGTTCGTCAGGAAAAGCCTTCATGGCATCGGCATAGGTGTCGTACTCGTAGTTGAGGCAACATTTAAGTTTACCACAAAGTCCGGCCAATTTTTGCGGGTTTGGCGAGAGCTGCTGAATTTTGGCCACCGTTGTGGAAACCGACTGAAACTCGGCCATCCACGAGGCACAGCACAACTCGCGCCCACACGAGCCGATACCTCCGAGTTTGGCCGACTCCTGGCGCATACCAATCTGGCGCATTTCCACACGAATACGAAATTCTTCCGCAATCTTTTTGATCAATTCCCTGAAGTCAACCCGATCATCGGCTGTATAGTAGAAAATAGCTTTTGTCTTATCTCCCTGATATTGAACGTCATTGAGCTTCATTTCCAAGCCCAGATCGTAAATGAGTTCACGCGTTTTGCGCAAAGCAGCATCTTCCTTTTCGATGGCGCTGATCCATTTCTCGATGTCGGTTAATTTTGCCTGACGGTAGATTTTGCGCATTTCTTCGGGCTTAGCGTTAAAACGTTTGCGTTTCATCTGCTTTTGAACCAAATCACCCGTAAGCGTAACAATACCAATGTCGTGCCCTGCTGCGGCTTCAACAGCCACTATCTCACCTTCCTTTAGATTCAAGCTTGGCGGATAGCTGAAAAAATCCTTGTGATCGTTTTTAAACCTGACTTCGGCCATTTTAAATTCAACTTGATCCGTCTGATTTTCAAAACCTTCGAGCCAGTTATTGACATCTAACTTGCAGCAGTGATGTTTGAAGTGGGCGTTTGTATTATTTGTATCCGGCATACGGCAGCAGCCTCTTGAAAGAAAAGTCTCGCTGCCCCTGCCTTTTGTATCGTCGTTCATGGAGAATCTATTGTAATGTTTTGCAAAAGTAGGTTTTTTTTTGCAACCATATTTCAGGGTTTGAGGCTCAATAACTTACTAATTTTCAGACTGGTGTCCATAAACAGAATTTGTGGCGAAGCGTTTCGTTCAATTTGCCGGATACCTTCTTCCATTAGTTGTGCCAACCCGAGGAGGTTCAAATGATGCACATAAGGTGCGAATTTTTGTACAAAGCCGGCCTCCTCATCGGCAAGCCTCACCAAGGCATGTAAGCCGTTGTTGTTAAGTAGCGAATTGTGAAAAAGCTGCAAGTTATAGGCGAGAAAGGTTTTTTGCTTCTCGCGTCCGATAGTGGCGATTTCGGCACAAAAATCAATCAATTCAGGAATGTTGTTCTTGAAGCAAAGCCGCAACCACCGCTGGGTATTATAGAAATGCACTTTGTCTTCGTCCGCGTTTTCTACCAAACGGCAGGCTTCGATCCAGTTTCCATGTGCCATTAGGGCAAAAGGTTTTGCATCGGCCTGACGCAGGTCGAATCGTTGGGCCAGCTCTGCTAAAAGGCTTGCATCGTCAATGCGTGGTATCTTCACCTGAAAAGTCCGCGAAATGATGGTTGCCAGCAGTTGTTCATATTGTTCGCTGATGAGGATGAAAAGAGTATTCTGTGGAGGCTCCTCCAAAATCTTCAATAATTTGTTGGCCGCCGAAATGTGCATTTTTTCAACCATCCAAATGAGGACAATTTTATATTTTCCTTCGTAGGCCTTCAGGTTAAGCCTTTTTACAATCTCAGTCGCATCGCGCGCAAAGATAGTTCCCTGTTTATTTTCCACTCCCAGATGTTCGTACCATTCGTTTAACCCCACATAACCTTTCCCATTGAGAATAAACGAGCGCCACTCCTCTGCAAATAAACGGGATTCGGAATCCTTTTTTACCTTTTTTGTGGTGGTGGTCGGATAGAAAAAATGAATGTCGGGATGAATGAGTTTAGCCGATTTGACACATCCCGGACAGTGGCCACAGCTATCGGTTTCGGAAGGGTTGTAGCAATTGAGATATTGGGCATAGGCTAACGCCAAAGCCAATTTGCCGTTTCCGGGAGGGCCAAAAAACAACTGTGTATGGCTTACCCTGCCTTCTTTGGCCGACTGAATCAGGCGATCAATAGTGGCTTGCTGGCCAATGATTTCGCTAAACTTCATCTGTTTGACAATTTAGGCTTCAAAATTAGGAATAAAACGGTGAGGCCACATCTGCCAGATGTTACAAAAAAAGCCGGCATGAGTTTGCCGGCTTTCAAAACATTTTAAAAACAGAATATTAAGAATTAACGGCCACTTCCGAAAACGTCAGCAAGCCAATCAAAAGTTCCGTCGGAATAAACAACAGCAATAGCTGGTGCTGTTTCTCCGTCCTCAGGATCGGTATAAAGTTTAAACTCAAGGTTTCCGATGATGCCATTAACTCCAGTATGAATCAGTTTCATTGATATCTGTGCGTTCAAAAATGCCAGATCATACTGGCCAGACGATTCCACCTGATCCAGATGATTTTGAATAGCGGTAGGCTTCATCCAGCCATCAACTTTCAGTGGAGCCACAAGATAATATCCATCAATTTTTTCAACATCTTCCATATTGCTTGCATACACCATATCCACATTAGAGCCCATCAGCTCGTTCGAGCCATTTTTCATCATCACTTCGGCCTGATAATTAGTGCCGCTTCCGTTAAGTTTTGATGTGAAGCTGTAGGGAGCCGAATTGATGGAAGCATCTAAAGAGGTCGGGCGGCCATCATTGGTATATGAAGCACTGTAATTGGCAGAGAGAACAGTGGCATTGGAGATTTTGTGGGTTACCTTTGCCGTTTTGGGTACATTTTGTTCAACAGGAACCAAAATATAACTGCCCGACTGCGGATCCCATTGTTCTTCCATCACCGTAATTGTCTGAAATTGAAGATTTTCAACTGTCAGTTCGGCATTGTTGGTGTGGGAGGCGTAGTTTGTTTGGTCAGCCGGGAAGCTCATCCGCATCATGGTGGTGCTGGTCTGTACCAAATCAAACTCTTCAGTCTCAAAATTAAACTCGA
>JBDHYV010000160.1:0-6305 GCA_039811545.1 Bacteroidales bacterium
CACCCGTTTGTCATTGGCATGTTCGCTTGGTTTTTCGATGCCAACCCTCCAAAGTTCGCCTTTGGGTTTTGTGTTACGGGCAAAAATTTCACCGCCAACATCAATCAGGTAATGTTCAATCCCATTTTTATCGAAAAAGGCAGCAATTAAATCGGTAGTGTTGCCCTGTGCAATTGCGTTGAAATCGAAACGCATATTGGGGATGTCCATGCTCACGGTTTCGCCTTTCAGGTGCACTTTTCGGTAATCTACAAGATTACGGAGGCTGTCAATCTGCCTGTCGTTAAGTTCTAATTTATTTTTTCGGTGGAAGCCCCAAGCCTGTGCCAGAGGTCCGATGGTAAAATCGAAGTATCCGCAAGTGAGTTGACTCACTTGCAGTGACTTATTGAAATTATCGCGAAAAATCTGATCCACAACCACTCCACTTTCGCCATTATTGATGCGGCTGATAAGCGATTTTTCGACCCAGAGGGAAACCGATTCATCCACAGCTTTGAGTATTGAGTCAACTTGAGGGCGGAAGTCGCGTTTCTCTGCATCATAATAAGTTATGGCGAAATAGGTTCCCTGTGCCTCGCCAGCCAAATTGATACGCTCCAATTTGTCGGTTGGGTTACACGAAACGAGGCAAAACACCTCAAGAGCGAGAAAAAAGTACAAAAATTGTTTCATAGCGAAGGGTTGAAATACCCACAAAAGTAAAAAAAACGGCTCAATGGCCGTTTTTCTTTTGACAGGTTTTCCCTTTCTTATCCTCCAAAGTCGTCGTAAGCGATCATTTCGGCAGGCACGCCCAGTTCGTCGAGCATTTTGAAGATGGCTGCATTCATCATAGGCGGGCCGCAGAGATAATATTCGATCTCTTCTGGTTCGCTATGATTTTTTAGGTAATTATCCAGGATCACTTGATGGATAAATCCGGTATATCCCTTCCAGTTGTCCTCGGGTTTTGGTTCTGAAAGTGCGACATTGAATTTAAAGTTCGGGAACTTCTTTTCAATATCCTGAAAATCGTCCATATAGAACAGTTCTCTCACCGAGCGTCCGCCATACCAGAAAGTTGTTTTGCGGTCAGTTTTTTCGGTATGGAACAGATGGAAGAGGTGTGAGCGCATGGGTGCCATGCCTGCACCACCACCGATAAACATCATCTCACGTTTAGTAGGTTTGATATGAAACTCGCCATAAGGGCCCGAAACCATCACCTTGTCGCCCGGTTTGAGTGAAAAGATATAGGAGGAACATACACCCGGGTTGACGTTCATGAACGAGTTGGTCTTGCGATCCCATGGTGGAGTGGCAATACGGATGTTGAGCATCACGATGTTGCCCTCGGCAGGATGATTGGCCATTGAATATGCTCTAAACTGCTCTTCGGTGTTTTTCATCTTGAGATCCCACATCTTAAACTTATCCCAATCTTCGCGATATTGTTCTTCGACAAAGATATCTTTCGAGAAGTCCACTTCCACTTTGGGAACATCAATCTGGATATAACCTCCCGATTGGAAGTCGAGAGTTTCGCCTTCGGGCAATTTTACGACGAATTCTTTTATGAAGGTGGCCACGTTGCGGTTCGACACGACTTCACACTCCCATTTTTTGATTCCGAAAATTTCGGCAGGGACTTTTATTTTCATATCGCTCCTCACCTTCACCTGACAGCCAAGTCTCCAGTTATCGAGTTGTTCTTTTCGAGTGAAAAAACCTTTTTCGGTTTGCAGGATTGACCCTCCTCCGTCAGTTACCTGACAGCGACACATTCCGCAAGTTCCGCCGCCTCCACAGGCCGATGGGAGGAAGATTTTCTCGTTGGCTAAAGTTGACAGCAACGACGAACCGCCTGTAACTGTAATATCCTTATCCTCGTTGATATTGATTTTAACAGGGCCCGAGGGTGCTAATTTTGCTTTGGCGAAAAGCAACATCATCACTAAGAGGACGACAATCACTAAAAAAACGATTGTACCCACCAACAGCGGCCCCGTGAGGGTTCCTAAAAATAACATTGTTGACATGTTCATGATTTTTAGCTATTTTAGATTTTAATTCCCATGAAGCTCATAAAAGCAATCGCCATCAATCCGGTGAGAATGAACGAGATGCCAAGTCCACGCAGGGGCTTAGGGATATTGGAATAGGTGATTTTTTCGCGGATAGCAGCCAGCGAGGCGATAGCCAAAAACCAACCGATGCCAGAGCCGGCAGCATAGACCGTAACTTCGGAGATGGTATGGTAGTCGCGTTCCTGCACAAAAAGTGCAACCCCAAGGATGGCGCAATTTACGGCGATGAGTGGCAGAAAGATGCCCAAGGCATTATATAGCGAAGGCGAAAATTTCTCGACAACCATTTCAACCAATTGAACGATAGCGGCAATCACAGCGATAAAGATCATAAAACTGAGGTAACTCAAGTCGAGGTCGGCAAAATCAGCACTCAGCCAAGCCAAGGCACCCGGTTTAAGCAAATAAGTGTCGACCAACCAGTTGACTGGAGCGGTTACTACTAATACAAAAGTCACGGCGATACCAAGTCCTACGGAGGTTTTTACTGTTTTTGATACTGCCAGGAACGAACACATCCCAAGGAAGTAGGCAAAAATCATATTATCTATGAAAATGCTCCTTACAAATAAATTAAACAGGTTTTCCATTGTTTCTTTGTTTTGGATTCAACTTGGGGTATAAATTATTTCTCCTGTAGTTCGGGTGATTTGCTTCGCTGCACCCAGATAATCACGCCGATGGTAATCAAAGCCATCGGTGGCAAAATCATTAGTCCGTTGTTGGCATAACCAAACTCGTAAAAAGCTTCCGGCACGACAGAGAAACCCATGATTTTTCCCGAGCCCAGTAGTTCGCGGAAAAAGCCAACCGTAACAAGGATGAGGCCGTAGCCTAGTCCGTTTCCGATACCGTCAACAAACGAAGGCCAGGGTTTATTGCCCATTGCGTATGCTTCGAGACGACCCATCAGGATACAGTTGGTGATGATGAGACCGACAAAGACCGAGAGTTTTTTACTGACATCATACATATAAGCCTTCAGAATCTGGTCAACTATGATCACCAAGGCAGCCACAACTACTAATTGCACGATAATACGGATTCGGGCGGGGATGGTATTGCGCAGCGAGGAGATGATGAGATTTGAAAATGCCGTTACGATGGTTACCGACAGTGCCATAACGATGGCCGGTTTCATTTGGACGGTAACGGCCAGAGCCGAACAAATCCCCAACACCTGAACGGTAATCGGGTTTTCGATATTCAACGGGTTTTTCAGTAATTTCAAAATTTTAGGCGAGAACATTGGTTCTTTTTCAGCCTTTGTTTTTGTATTGCTCATTGTTCCCTATGTTATTGATTTTTCACTTTTTTGAAATATTCCAGATAGCTTTCCAAGTTATCGTAGATCATCTTTTCGACGCCGTGGCTTGTGATTGTACCGCCCGAGATGGCATCCACTCCGTGCGGGTCGTCGGGTTTTGCACCACCTTTGAGGATATGAATTGAGGTGAATTTGCCATTTTCGTCGAAAATTGATTTCCCTTTAAACTCGGAGCTAAACCATTCCTGATTAATTTCGGCTCCCAGGCCGGGGGTTTCGCCTTTATGGTCGAAGGTTGCTCCGACAACGGTGTTGTAATCCGTTTTCAGCGAGAGATAGCCCCACACCGGACCCCACAATCCTTTCCCTCTTAAAGGAAAAACATAGGCCATTTCGCCATTGTCGAGCGAAGCCGTAAAGATTGGCAACATCTGGCTTTCGAGAGGCTTTTTAATCTCGGAAGCCATGTCAATGGCAAAGACTTTGGCAGGATCGGTTTCCACTACTTCTCCTTTGATATTCACTGCCTGTGAACTGGTGATATATTTGCTATAAAGGTCAATCACCTGTTTTTTGGCAACTTCTGCTGTCGAGACATTCACCGAAGCCAAAATATTCTGCATTTTTTCGATCCGGATATTGTCTTCCTGTGCAGGCTTAAGCTGGACGGCCACGATGGTGAGCGAGACAGCCACTACCACCACCAGAATCACCGAGTAGATGAAGATATATTTGTTACTGTGTTCCATTGTTCATTCTTTTTTTTGGATTCTACTTGGCAACAGCCCTTTTCATGCGTTTTTTGATGTTGGCTTCCACAATATAGTGGTCAATAAGCGGGGCTAATGCGTTCATCAACAAGATAGCCAGCATAGTTCCTTCGGGATAGGCCGGGTTGAACACTCTGATCATAATTGCCAACATTCCGACCAAGAATCCGTAGATATATTTTCCGATGGTAGTTTGCGATGCAGTAACCGGGTCGGTGGCCATAAAGACCAGGCCGAAGAGGAAGCTCCCCATCATCAGTTGAGTCAGCGGGTCAATGGTCATATATACATTTGCGGCAAAAGCGTTAAATATCAGTGTCATTGTAATTCCACCAACAAGACCCGAGAGCATGATACGCCAGCTTCCAATGCCAGTGGCTATGAGAATAACAGCTCCGATAAGGATGGCTAATTTTGATGTTTCACCGATGGAGCCGGGAATAAAGCCATAGAAAAGGTCGGTGAGCGAGGGTAGTTTTTCGACCAGACCGTTGGCTGCATAGCTCAGTGGGGTTGCCCCGGAAAAGCCATCCACAGCCCCTTTAGAAAGTCCGCCAATCCAGATGGTGTCGCCAGTAATTTTTGCCGGATAGGCAAAGAACACAAAGGCGCGTGCCAGCAAAGCCGGATTGAAAACGTTCATACCTGTACCGCCAAAAGTTTCCTTACCGATGATAACGGCAAAGAGGCTGGCTACGGCAACCATCCACAATGGAATATCGGCAGGCATCACTAACGGAATCAACATTCCCGAAACCAGGTATCCTTCGTTCACTTCGTGGCCACGAATTTGTGCAAAAACAAATTCCGCACCCAAGCCAAACACATACGAAACCACGATAATGGGCAGCACTTTGAGCAGGCCGTAGCCGATGATAGGCCAGAATCCGGGATGCTGTCCCATTGAAAGAAAATGCTGATAGCCGGTGTTCCAAATACCGAATAGAAGGGCAGGTATTAAAGCCATGATGACCACCGACATTGTGCGTTTCAGGTCAATGGCATCGCGGATGTGAGCACCGCTTTGGGTGGTTTTGTCAGGAACAAACAAAAAAGTTTCAAAAGCGTCGAATGTGGCATGAAACTTCTCGAATTTCCCACCCTTCTGGAACTGAGGTTTTTGTTTATCTAAAAAATCCCTTAAGAATTTCATTGCTATAATATATTGGTTATCTTTTATTTAACTCATTTCCTTACGCAACATATCTAATCCTTTGCGCACAACTTCCTGAATATTTGTTTTGGAAGTATCAATCACTTCGCACAATGCAAAGTCCTCATCGTCAACCTCGTAAATACCAAGTTGTTCCATCAGGTCAATATTTTCAGTCATGATGGCTTTGATCAGTTGCATAGGATAGATATCGAAGGGGAAAACTTTTTCGTATTGTCCAGTCATTACAATTGCTCTATAGCCCCCATGCAGATTGGTATCGAGACGATATTTCCGGTTTTTGAACAAGAAAGCGGGAAACGATCTACTGAAACTGAATTTGCCGAATCCGGGTAAAGCCCACCCTATGAACTCGTGATAATTTCCTTCTTTGATAACGGTGATCTGGTGATGATAGAAACCGAGATAACCACCGGCTTCGATTCTTATTCCGGTGAGTACATTGCCACTAATGTATCGTTTTGGGCCTTCGGTGGTATTTTTGGCGACAAAGTTATCGAGTTTTGCACCCACAAAAGTTTTGTAATAAGCGGGATGGAGCACTTCAGGTCCGGTGAGAGCTACAACGCGGGTTGCATCATATTTTCCGTTAAGAAAAAGCCGTCCAATGGTTAGCACTTCCTGCGGGCCAACATACCAGACCACTTCGCCTTTGTTGATGGGATCGAGGCGGCTTATCTGAACTCCGACATTCCCCGTTGGATGTGGGCCGGCAAAGCGGTTGAGCTGAACATTTTTCGAGCCTGTAAACACCTTTGATTCAGTGGCATTGGCATCAATATTCAGGTGAACTTTTCCATCGGTAAGGCGGCTCAGGGCATCGAGGCCGGTCTGAAATGCTTTGTCGTGCCCGTGGACGATAAGGTCGTTGTCGGGCGCAAGCGGCGAAGTGTCGAAAGTGGAGATGAAAATTGCCTTGGGCTTGTCGGTTGGCTTTGCAATGACACTGTATGGTCTTTGCCTGACAAGTGGCCACACGCCGCTCTGGAGCATCTTGGCAATAATCGCTTCGCGGTCGAGTTTGA
>JBDHYV010000161.1:0-6244 GCA_039811545.1 Bacteroidales bacterium
AATTGACGGCGTTCAGCAGGTCTTCCTGAAAACAGATGGCGGCATCAATTACGACTTAGCCTATCCCTGGCTGGTGAAAACTTTCATCCCCACTGGACTCAAAGGATTGGTGGTGGCAGCTCTCACTGCGGCCATCCTTTCATCGCTGGCTTCGATGCTCAACTCCACTGCTACGATTTTTACGATGGATATTTATAAACCCTATTTCTCAAAACGGAGCGATGGTGCTGATTTGGTGGACGTTGGACGAATCTCGGTGATCGTTGCATTAATAGTGGCCGTACTCATTGCGCCGGCTTTGGAAAGTATGCCGCAGATGTTTCAATACATTCAGGAATATACAGGGGTGGTAAGCCCCGGCGTTTTAGCCGTATTCCTCATGGGCTTGTTCTGGAAAAAAACCAACACCAAAGGTGCTATCACGGGTGTCGTGGCTTCTATTCCTATTGCATTGCTGCTCAAACTCTTGCCCATCGAATTGCCATTCCTTGACCAGATGCTTTATACGTGCCTGATTACCATTGTTGTCATCCTTTTTGTGAGCCTGATGACGGCCGACTTCGATGAAGATCCCAAATCCATTGCCTTGCCAAAAGAAACTTTTAAAACAGGCAAGCAGTTTAATATTGCCGCTTATATCGTGTTGATTATTTTAACAGTAATTTATGCCGTATTTTGGTAAAGTATTGATAATGTGTAGAATAAAATTTTATGTAAAGGCATTCGCTGACTTGTCTGAGTTTCACAGCCCGTAACGGCAGAAGGCATTATCTTTGCAAAGAAAAATCAATCTTTCCCACAATTTGGGATGGAATCATCGGCTGGTTATATGGTGTTAGAGCAATTGAAGGCTTACAATGTGGTGTTGGCGTCGAAATCGCCTCGTCGTCAGGAATTGTTAAAAGGGATAGGTCTGGAATTCAGTGTGTTAACAAAAGATATTGACGAGTCTTTCCCCGACCATCTTTCGCCAATGGAAGTGGCATCCTATCTCAGTCGCGTGAAAGCAGAAGCTTTTCTGGAGGAGGAACTGCCCGAAAGCTATCTGTTGATTGCTGCGGATACGGTTGTAATCGTGGGTTCAACCATCCTCAATAAACCTGGCGATATTGCTGAAACCATCGAAATGTTGCGCCTGCTTTCGGGTAAAACCCACACTGTGGCTACCGGAATTTGCCTTCGCACGGCTCAGCAAATCAGTGTCTTTACCGATTTTACCGAAGTGGATTTTGCTTTTCTTAGTCAGGACGAAATGGAATATTATGCGCGGAATTATCGCCCTTTCGACAAGGCCGGTGCTTATGGAATACAGGAGTGGATAGGATTTATCGGCATCACTGGCATTAGAGGCTCTTTTTATAATGTGATGGGGCTGCCCACACAACGGCTCTATAACGAGCTCAAGCAATTAATTTCCGAGCCAAAACAAACCTCACCCAAAATCATACATATTGATCTATGAAACAGATTCTCAAGCGTTTGCTGAATTATTTTTTTCAGGGATTGCTCTATATTGCCCCGGTGATGCTCACCGTGTGGGGTTTAGTTACCATTTTTGAATTCATTGACGGCCTGTTGATTGACTATTTGGATACTTTGCTTAAACGCCACATCCCGGGCCTTGGAATATTTGTTTTGATCGTCTCCATCACTCTGATTGGTTTGGCAGGTTCAAGCTTTTTTTTGCGGCCTTTTATGGCTTTTTTTGATCAGATTTTAACAAAAACTCCCCTGATTAAAATTATTTATACTTCTGTGAAGGACTTGGTTTCGGCTTTTGTTGGCCAGAAAAAACGCTTTACCGAACCTGTTTTGGTGAAAATAGGAAGGGGTTACGATTTAGAAAAAATTGGATTTATCACCAACAAAGACCTTGAGTTTCTGGGGATTGATGGCCAGAAAGTGGCCGTTTATCTTCCCCATTCTTATGCCTGGTCGGGTAATTTATTTATTGTACCTGCCGAAAACGTCCGGCCTATTGATGCATCTTCAACCGAAGTGATGAAATTTATCATTTCGGCAGGTGTCACGAATCTTGAAACACAAAACGAACATGACGAAAACTGAAAACCGCCCCACTATACTCATCACCAACGATGATGGTTTTTTTGCTCCCGGCCTTCGCCATCTGATCCGAATCATGCGGCCATTAGGTAAAATTGTGGTGGTTTCCACCGAGCAACCCATGTCGGGAATGGGCCATGCCATCACCATCAAAACGCCTCTGCGACTAAAAAGCGTAGTTAAAGAACTTGATTATGAAGAGTATATATGCAACGGAACGCCTGTGGATTGTGTGAAATTAGGCGAACAGGTCGTGCTAAAACGAAACCCGGATCTTTTGGTTTCTGGCATTAATCACGGCTCAAATGCTTCGGTCAATATCATCTATTCTGGAACCATGGCGGCGGTGATTGAAGCTTGTATTGACGGGATCCCGGCCATTGGTTTCAGTCTGGACGACTATAGCCTTCAGGCCGACTTTAGTCATCTAGATGCTTTTATAGCCCGAATTGCCGAAACAGTACTCGACAAAGGGCTGCCCGATGGTGTTTGCCTGAATGTCAATCTGCCCAAAAAATCGGATGCCCCTATCAAAGGAAGTCGTGTTTGCCGGCAGGCTCATGCCCGCTGGGTAGAATCGTTCGACTCGCGTTTAGATCCGCGTGGTGCGGATTATCACTGGCTGATGGGGAAATTTGAAAATGACGATAAAGCTCCTGATACCGATGTGTGGGCACTCGAAAATAACTTCGTTTCCATTGTCCCTGTCAAATACGACCTGACTGCTTATTCGCAGATGGAACTGATTTCGGGCTGGAAATTTGATGAGTAACCATCTAAAAGCAATCGCCATCTATTATGAAATCTTTATTTGAAAAAGATTATCTCCTTACCGGAATCATCCTTGGACTTTTAGCGGCAGGCCTCACTTTTGGCTTGGTAAACTTGGCCGCCTCCGCCTTTGAGCAGCTACCCTATTGGCTTGCCAACCGCCACTCGCATTTTTTCATTGCATTGATTCCCAATGTGTTCCTTTTTCGAATTTTCATGGTCAACCGAAAACAAGATAAAATTGGCCGGGGCATTCTTTTAGTGGTGATTGCGGTTGCCTTTCTCGTGATTTTTTTGATGAGATAATTCCGCGTTATGAAATATTACATCATTGCCGGCGAGGCCTCGGGCGATCTTCACGGAGCTAATCTGATCAAAGAGATTCGTGTACTCGACCGCCAGGCCGACATTCGTGTCTGGGGCGGTGAGCTGATGCAGCAACAGGGAGCCACGCTTGTTAAACACTACCGCGACCTTGCCTTTATGGGCTTTGTCGAAGTGTTGATGAACCTGTTGACAATTTTGACTAACTTTCGATTTTGTAAACGCGATATCCTTGAATTTCAACCCAATGTAGTGATATTAATTGATTATCCTGGGTTTAATCTGCGGATGGCAAAGTTTGCGCATGCCCATCACTTCAAAGTTGTTTACTATATCTCGCCACAGGTTTGGGCCTGGAAAAAAGGACGGGTGAAAACAATTCGAAAAGTGGTGGATAAAATGATGGTGATTCTTCCGTTTGAAAAGGATTTTTACAAAAAATCCCTGATGGAGGTAGATTTTGTGGGTCATCCGTTGCTCGACGCCATCGAAAGTGTGCCTGTTCATCCTGATTTTAGAAAAATAAACCATTTAGACAATCGCCCAATCGTTGCCCTCCTGCCGGGCAGTCGTCTGCAGGAAATCGGAAATATGTTAACCTTGATGCTCAAAACAGCTGTACAATTTCCGGATATTCAATTTGTTGTAGCAGCAGCCCCATCGGTTGAACCGAAAGTTTACCAACAAATGATGGGTGCCGAAAATGTAAAAGTGGTTTATGATCAAACTTACGCTTTGTTGCAACAGGCCTCTGCGGCTTTGGTTACTTCAGGAACTGCCACCCTCGAAACGGCCCTTTTTGGCATTCCGCAAGTGGTTTGCTACAAAGGCAACCGTATCTCTTATGCCATTGCCCGCCGGATTGTGGATATCCGTTTTATTTCGCTTGTCAATCTGATCATGGATAAAGAAGTAGTGAAAGAGTTGATCCAGAACGATTTGACGGTTGGAAATATGATAGCAGCTTTAAAAGAGATATTGTCGGACAGCGCGAAACGGCAGGAGATTTTGTCGGATTACCGTCTCTTAAAAGAAAAGCTGGGCGGAACGGGTGCTTCGCAAAGGGCTGCCCGCATTATCGTGAAAGAAGTGATAGAGACAGCCAGCAAAGTTCATAAATAAGAAATGTCAGCAAAACTTCGGTGAATTCCTTTCCGAAATTCGATTGCTGGATAGCCAAACACAACGAACAGCCCTTCGCGGCTTGGATATTTTATCCCGTATTTTTCACGGAATCGCCTGCCTTTTTTGCCGTATTGAATCATGGGATGAATGCCGCCAAGCATGCAGTTTCCAAGTCCGAGCGACTGTCCTGCAAGCATAGCATAAGTGGCGGCTACAATTGGGTCGGCGGGGTCGCAATAGGGTGAGCCGTAGAAATACATCATCAGCGGCGCATCGTAGGTCACGAGATTTTCATCTTTTTTCATGCCTTGGATGTAGCAGTCAAAAAGTGGACGGATAAATCCGGCGAACATCTCAGCATTGGTTTTGCCCCAAAAAGGGCGCATGAGAGTTAAAAACAAAGATGAAACCATCCATTTGTACGATTCGAGGAAGGTCACATAATCGCGTGCAAATGCACGATTCTTGTCTTTTCCTTTAATCACCAGCACATGTACATCGGAGGGAGGAAGACCCATCGGTGCGCTGACGGCTGACTGCAAGATTTTCTCGATCGTTTCGTTGTCCACCTCTCTTTGCAGAAAATGCCGGATGCTTCTTCGCCGTACCAAAAGGGCATGAAGCACTTCGTAGCCTGCTTCTTTTTCTTTTGACGGGAGTTCGAAACAGGCGTCATCAGGAAGTTCGCGGCCTTGGATATAGATGGCATCTTTGGGGCAAACTGCCATACAGTGACCACATCCAACGCAGCCGAACATCTCTTGTCCGGAGGCAATGGCAAAACCATCTAATAAAGTCAAGCTGTTGTCGCTGCACACTTTAACGCAAAGCCCGCAGCCACTGCATAATCTCTGGTCAATATGGATAATGCCTTTTTGGTTTGTACGCGAAGTTGGGATGGCCATGATTTGGGTTTTTGGTTTTTCGAATGGAATACGGAGTGCAGGATTTTGATTAGACGGTTTTGCGGCTAAGCGGTTCGAGATGTTCGAGAAAATGGAACAACTCGCTGGCGTTTGAAGTTCCGATGAGCAGGCTCTTGCCGTTGCGAAAACGCAATCGAAGACCCATGTCACCTTTAACATTGTATGCCATGCTTCGGCGACCATAGCGCACACCCCAGCCTCCAAACTCGGCAATAGGGCGATATTTGACCACCTCAAACGACTCGATTTCGCTCCATAAAATGTTTTTCTCTTTCCAGAAAAAAGGTCTGAAATGCACGATAATCGCCTTACTGTCAATCCTTACGGTTAGTTTTGCAAAAAGAAAAAGCAGTAAAATTCCGGCCATCAGCAACGTGGTCAAAAGTGTTGTGAGAATGAGCCCGGCATTATTCATGGGTTTATCGCCGTAAGGGATGCCTTTCCCAATCTGAATATACAGGCCGTAAACAAATTGCCCGATCACGCCAACGGAAATCGTCGTGAGCAAAATCCAAATCCATACCTGGGTAAACTTTTGTTCTTCAACATATATTTTCATAAGATAGGAGATTTATCCGACAAAAAAATCAAAAATATTACCCAACATGCTGGCTTTTGTTCTGTAGAATTCAGTGTATGTGCAGCGCGTGCAAATCACAGCCGAATACTTTTGGCTTTGAACATCAAACAGTTTGGTGAAAACGTTGCCTGTAACGTACATTTTTCCAATCTCATATTGATGCCAGCCACATTTCGGACAGGTGTATTTCAAAGGTTTCATTGGTCTTGATCGGTTTTGGTTTTTGTTTCGGTTTTCAAACGCCCTGCATTGCGCAATGCTTTGTCAATGATCCATTCAATCTGCCCGTTGGTGCTGCGAAATTCATCGGCAGCCCATTTTTCGATGGCTTCCATTGTTGCCTCATCTATGCGTAAAACAAAGGATTTTTTGGCTGCCATAAATGGATTTACGATTTAAGATTTACGAATTACGATTAATAAACTAATTGAGATGTAATTGGTTATTCTATCGT
>JBDHYV010000162.1:0-6224 GCA_039811545.1 Bacteroidales bacterium
GAACTCAAGCTTGATATCTTCTTTTGTTTTCATGCAGCAAATATACAAATATTGCTGATATAATTGGAACTTAGCCCTTAATATTTAATAAGATACTGCAACACAATCATGGGTGGCCTACTTTAGTCCGGAATCACCGGCCTAGTTTGTCCGGAATATTCAGCCAACAACCATAAGACATAAAAAACAAGGCGTTTTTTGTACTTTTGCAGCGAAAAAAAATCAAGCCTTCATGTTAGAATCTCTATTATCAACATCGTTTCAGGAAGCCTATACAAGCCTGTATCATCGTTTTGCCGAAGATCGTTTTGTTACTTTCAGCAAGACACGTGCTGAGTTTGAGGGCGATATGACCATTGTGGTATTTCCTTTCACAAAAAGCATTGGCAAATCCCCTGATGTCATCGCCAATGAAATCGGGCAAAAAATGACCGAAAATCAACCGATAATCAAAAGCTATAATGTGGTAAAAGGTTTTTTGAACCTTGTCATTTCCGACACATACTGGGTTGATTTTCTTAACAAAGTGTCCGGCGAAACGCATTTTGGTAAAGCTAAAAAAAATGGAAAGAAAGTCGTTGTCGAATATTCTTCGCCAAATACCAACAAGCCTTTGCATCTTGGCCATATTCGCAACAACCTTTTAGGATGGAGTATTTCCGAGATTCTCAAAGCTAACGGCATCGAAGTAGTTAAGGTTAACTTGGTCAACGACAGAGGCATACACATCTGCAAATCAATGATAGCCTGGCAGAAATGGGGAAAGCAAACACCCGAGGAAGCCGGAATGAAGGGTGACAAACTTGTAGGTGCGATGTATGTGGCTTTTGATAAAGAATTAAAAAAACAAATTGCTGTCCTTGAGGCACAGGGTCTTTCGCAAGATGAGGCCATGAAGCAGGCTCCCATTATGATGGAAGCGCAGGAGATGCTGAGAAAATGGGAAGCCGGCGACAGTGAAATCCGTAGCCTTTGGCAGACTATGAACGCCTGGGTTTATACCGGTTTCGATGAAACCTATAAGATGTTAGGTGTTGACTTCGATAAATTCTATTATGAATCAGATACTTATCTTCTCGGGAAAAGTCTTGTCATCGAAGCCCTCGAAAAAAACATTCTATATCGAAAGGCTGACAACAGCATCTGGTGCGACCTGACTTCGGATGGTTTAGACGAGAAACTATTGCTTCGCAGCGATGGCACCTCTGTTTATATGACACAAGATCTGGGCACGGCCGAACAGCGCCATGCGCATTATCAGGCAGATAAAATGATCTACGTGGTCGGCAATGAGCAGAATTATCATTTTGATGTTTTAAAACTCATCCTTAAAAAGATGGGGCGCGGGTGGGCTGATGGCATCGAACATCTCTCGTATGGCATGGTCGAGTTGCCCGAAGGAAAAATGAAATCGCGTGAAGGTACTGTGGTTGACGCCGATGACCTGATGGCCGATATGATTGCCACTGCAAAACAAAAGACCGAAGAACTTGGAAAATCGGCTGAGTTGGAAGCCACTGAGGCTGAAAATTTATACAGACAGATCGGACTTGGCGCATTAAAATATTTCATCCTGAAAGTTGACCCAAAAAAAACCATCCTCTTCAATCCCGCCGAATCCATTGATTTTAATGGAAATACCGGTCCGTTTATCCAATACACACATGCCCGCATCCGGTCGCTACTACGCAAAGCCGAAACAGCTCACATTCAAACGAAGCAGCCCATTAACACTCTTGCAGGTAATGAAAAGGAAAAACAATTGCTCAAGCTCATCCACCAATACCCTCTCGTGCTAAGCATGGCCGCCGAAACTTTTAGCCCTGCCCTGATTGCTAACTATTTATACGACTTAGCCAAAGAGTTCAATCAGTTCTATCAGGCTGCACCAATACTACGCGAAGAAAATGAAGCCTTGCGTTTGGAGCGACTTAAACTCAGTTGTGTTGTGGCCAACACAATCATATCAGCCGGAAATCTTTTGGGTATCGAAATGCCTGACAAGATGTAAACTACTGATTTACTGTTTATTTCATTACACGCGCAAAATTCTGAAAACAGTTTTTTATTGTTGCCGAACGATTTCCGTTTTTACTGACAATCGCTTATCTTTGCTACTTCACAAAGTGATGGAAGGATATGGCCAACGTATGCTTGGAATGTGGCGAACCCTTGATGGGTAGGGCTGACAAAAAATTTTGTAACGACCAGTGCCGCTCGGCGCACTATCAGAAGTCTCAGGCCGACAGTGCTCCCCTGATGCGCAGCATCAACAACCAACTCCGCAAAAATAGGATGATTCTTGCAAAGCTCAATCCTGACGGAAAAACAAGGATAAAAAAAAGTATCCTTGAGAAAGAGGGATTTCAGTTCAAATATTTCACCAGCACCTATACTACTCGCGATAACCGAACATATTTTTTTGTTTACGATCAGGGTTACCTACCTCTTGAAAACGATTTTTATGCCTTGGTGCGAAATATGGCTCCATAATTGTGTCGGATTCACAGCAGGATACGGCAAAACACGTATCTTTGCAAAAAATCGGAGCCATGCTGCTTAAAATCTATCCCGAAAACCCTTCCCCACGAAACATTAAGATCGTTGTGGATTGTCTTCGATCGGGGGGGCTCGTGATTTTCCCAACCGACACGGTTTACGGACTGGGATGCAGTATCGAACAACCAAAAGCAGTTGACCGAATTGCTCAAATCAAAGGGATAAAAAAGGAAAAGGCCAACTTCTCATTCATTTTCAACGAATTGAGTTTATTAGCAGATTTCACCCGACCAATCCCTAACGAGATTTTCAAAATGATGAAAAGAAACCTTCCGGGCCCTTTCACCTTTATCTTAGAAGCCAACAACAACATCCCAAAACTTTTTCAAAGCAAGAAAAAAACAATCGGCATCCGAATCCCCAACGAAGCGGTGATTCAAGCCGTCATCGCCGAACTTGGCCATCCGGTGATGACCACCAGTATCCTCGATGATGACATTTTCCTGGAATACACTACCGATCCTGAGCTGATTTATGAACGTTTCAGAGAGAAAGTTGACATTGTGATTGATGCCGGAAGTGGAGGCAACATCCCCAGCACTATCGTTGACTGTACTGAATCTGAACCACTTATCATTCGAGAGGGGAAAGGGCAACTTCGGTAAATAATTTTTGCTAAAAGGCTTTGTTTATTCAATATTTTATGTACTTTTGCACCTCCAAAACGGATGATTTGTTAGCTCAGCAGGTAGAGCATTTGCCTTTTAAGCAAAGGGTCCCGGGTTCGAATCCCGGACAAATCACAGAAACCCCTCCCACGAGGGGTTTTTTGTTTTACAACTTGCTTAATAATAAAACTCTCTTTCCGCCTTTTTCTGTGTCATTTTCTCTGGCTCTGAGGCTTAAAAAAGCATTGAAAAGATTTTCATTCACTTTACAATTGGAGCCGGATTTGTTGGGCAGAAAAGAAAAAAGCACCTACCTTGAGAAGTAAGTGCTTTTTGTCGTGTGGGAGTTGAGGGATTTGAACCCCCGACCCTCTGCTTGTAAGGCAGATGCTCTGAACCAACTGAGCTAAACTCCCAATAATACTCAACAAATCTGGCTGATGGAATTTTTAAATACTTTCAGCTTTTGTGAAGAACCTTGTCCCTCGATTTGGGTGTGCAAATATACAAAGGTTTTTTATTGTTCCAACATTTTTTTTAAAAAAATCCAATAAAAAAAGCCCTCTGCCGGGCTTTTTTTCAATCGGTCGTCTATTATGAAAGAAGCGACAGCATTTTCTTTCCGATATCTGCTGGAGAATCAACTACATGTATTCCACATTCGAGCATAATGGCCTTTTTTGCTTCTGCGGTATCGGCTTTCCCGCCGATAATGGCACCGGCATGGCCCATTGTGCGTCCTTTGGGTGCTGTGGCACCGGCAATAAAGCCTACAACCGGTTTACGCGAATTGTCCTTGATCCAGTATGCTGCATCGGCTTCCATGCTTCCGCCGATCTCGCCAATCATTACAATGCCCTCTGTTTCGGGGTCTTCCATTAAAAGTTGTACAGCATCGCGGGTGGTAGTACCAATTATGGGGTCGCCTCCAATACCAATGGCAGTGGATTGACCCAAGCCTGCTTTGGTAAGTTGATCAACAGCTTCATAGGTTAGAGTTCCCGAACGGGAAACAATACCCACTTTGCCTTTTCTATGGATAAAACCTGGCATGATGCCCACTTTGGCTTCTCCGGGAGTGATCACTCCGGGGCAATTGGGACCAACGAGTCGCGAGTTTTTACATTTGAGGTATTCTTTCACCTTCACCATATCAGCCGTTGGAATGCCTTCTGTGATACACACAATCACCTTTATGCCTGCATCGGCGGCCTCCATGATGGCATCGGCAGCAAAGGCAGGCGGTACAAAAATAACGCTCACATCGGCCATGGCTTTGTCAACAGCTTCTTTCACGGTATTGAAAACCGGCTTCCCGAGGTGCTCGCTACCACCTTTTCCGGGCGTCACTCCGCCAACAACATTCGTCCCATACTCAATCATCTGGCCGGCATGAAACGAACCCTCGCTTCCGGTAAAGCCTTGCACGATAACCTTTGAATCTTTATTTACAAGAACACTCATTGTGAAAATTTGGGTTTAGATTTATCGCCCAAAAGTAAAGACTTTTGTCCAATTCTTCACATTGTTTTTACCTTTCGCATAAAAAATCTATTGGAAAATCATCGCTACCCTACCGTAAACTGTCATTTTGTACACTTAGTCTCAAAATCCTCTTGATCAAGGTTTATTTTTTCATATTTTAGCCTGAATTTCATCACCTTATTTCAATGAAACTACTGACTATCAATCACAAACCTACGATACGATTTGTTCAAGGAGATAATAAAACGGTTTTAACTACTGAGTTTCGGTTTTCAAAACCTGTTTTATGGTGATGCAATATCATTGTTTTGTGGTCTTTTTCTTCCTCTTTCCTACATGGATAGGGGCACAATTTGTGAGCGATTACGACCTGAAGTTGGTTTTCACCTCTGACGATCAGCTTTGTTGCCTTAGCGAAAACACTGAAAACGAATCGGTTGCGTTTATCGTATGTAGCGCAGACAAATCAGCTATCATAAGATTTGGCTTCAAAACGGAAGCCATTAACATCCTTTCATCTCTTGATTTTAAAGCCCGCTGCCTTACCGCAGACCCTCAAACAGGGCGGTTTTACATTCTCGACAATAATGGAGAAATCAGCATAAGTGAACCAGTGAACGATAAAAGACACAAACTAAAATTGTTGGCAAATCGAGGGTTGATTTTCAACGAAATGAAATTCAACAAATCCGGTAATCTGTTAGCTTTGATTGGGCGACATCGGTCGGAAGACCAATATAAACTGATGACATTCGATTTCAAATACGACAACCTGAACGAGCATTTTGAAGGAAGCAATGTTTACAGCAATTTGAACTGGTCGGGGTCGTCAGGCCTAATCAGTGTAACACATCTCAACATGCCAGTCTTTACTTCAGACATTCGTATTTTTGATTGGAGCGGCAAGCATATCATTGACATTCACTCTGATACAATTCGGTTAAGTCAAGCCGTCTGGGGAAATTCATCCAGCCGCTTTGTATGCGTTGGCCAGTCGGCAACGGGATATTCTCTGCTGAAACTCAAGAATGATGGCCAGCTTACCGAGCTTATAATAAAAAGTAATGACCCCATTTTAGAACCCTTTTTTGCCGACACCAACCGAAAGCTTTTCTTTTTTACTAAAAACAGTGAGCAAAGAATGCAACTGTGGTACATTGATTTAGAACTTTGAATTTTTCACAAACCATATATTCACGATTTATTTTAAGCTATATGAAGAAGAACCTTATATTCCTGCTGACAGCCCTGCTTTTGGCAGTTCTGCCGGCCGCCTCACAAAACACCCCCATTAGCCGGGCAAATTACCAGTTGCCCTCGCAATTTTCGCCATCAAAGCTGCAGACCATGGTTTTCAGCACCGAGGTGGATGCACACTGGCTAAAAAATAGCGATCACTTTTGGTATGTTTACGAAACCAACCAAGGTAAAGCCTACTATTTGGTTGATCCGGCCAAGCGCAGCAAGAAATTACTTTTCGACCCGGTTAAAATGGCTGCCGACCTCTCGCGTATGACAGGCGATCCGTTTGATGCCCAGCATCTTCCCTTAAAGAACATCAAATTCCTTGAA
>JBDHYV010000163.1:0-6189 GCA_039811545.1 Bacteroidales bacterium
GTTGGTGATGACTGCCCCCGGATTGCCTTTTCCGGTGTCTTTGTAACCTTCTTCCGGGTTTTTGTTGATTGCCAGGCAAGGATCAGCCACGCCGGGCGTATAGGCCAACGACAGGTCGCGCTGTGTGCTGTACGGCTTTGTCGGAATAACCTCAAGCTTGCCCGGACGCCCCTGGGCATGATAGTTTAAGGCATCTTTGTAAAATAGCTTATCCATAACGATTTGTTTATTTGAAATTCGTTGCCCCAAAGATAATGTTTCAGGAGGTTTTTGCGCGGATAAATGAAAAAACTAATCGCAATAATTTCTGTACATCGTTTTTCTGGTCAAGGGGAAAGGATTTCTTTTTTTGGTTTTGCATTACGAATTTTTGTCTTCACAAGCCAAAACGGTGATAATCAAAAAAATGCCGATTTAATCCTTTTAAGCTTTGGCCATGAAGTCTTATTTTCGGGTCACTTTTCAGGATTGATTATCTTTGCCCGCACAAACTCCGAACCGAATGGAAAACAAAGCTGTAAGCATCGTTGTTCCCGCTTATAATGAAGAAAGTGCCATCAGGCAAAGCCTCGACCGCATGCTCGAGCACCGCTTTCACGAGCTTTATGAGGTGATTTTTGTGGACGACGGCTCCACCGACAGCACCTTCGACATCATCCGGCAATACCCGGTAATATGTGTTCGTCACAACGTAAACAAAGGTTATGGCGCTGCCCTGAAGACTGGCATTAGAAAAGCCAAAGGCCAAAAGGTGGTGATTCTCGATAGTGATGGACAACACGACCCGGCCTATGTGGGTCAGATCGTGGAAATGTTAGACGAATACGACATGGTGATTGGCGAACGCGACCAAAAATCGTTTCAGGTGAACCGACGCCGGAGCGGAAAATGGCTTATCCGATTAGTAGGAGAAATGTTGGTAGAACAAAAGCTGCCCGATTACAACTCGGGTTTTCGCGGCTTCGACCGCAAACTCATCACCGAAATGCTGCACATCATGCCCAATGGCTTTTCATTTTCTACCACTTCAACCTTAGCTTTTCTGAAAGAAGGCTATACCATCGGCACCTTCCCCATCAGTGTGAAAGAGCGTATCGGCCGCAGCAGCAATGTGAGCTTTCTGAAAGACGGTCCTAAAACCCTCCTGCTCCTGCTTCGCATCATCATGCTGTTCAATCCGTTGAAGATTTTTTTTCCGGCCAGTGTGTTTGCCTTTGGTTTTGGTATCATCTGGGGCATTATCGGCTATTTTGAAGCCGGAAGGTTTCCCAACAGTGCCACATTGATTACGGTGATGGGGATGTTGTTGTTTTTTATTGGACTTCTGGCCGACCAGATTTCCATGCTCAACCGTACAAAACACAGTTTATGAGCCGATATGTATCATCTGATCATCGCAACTTCTGGAACGATGCGGCTGTTGAAGCCCATTGGGATCGGGTGGCAGGTATTTATGTGGCCGAAAACAATAAGGTGAAAGGAGCTCATGATCAGCGTTTTACCGAAAGTTTGCAACATTTGGATCTGAAGCCCGGGTTGCGCCTGCTCAACATCACCAGCCGCGATGCCGGTACCGATCCCTTTATCCGTGAACGGCAGCCCGATTGCGAAATCACCCATGCTGAGATCTCGGCGGGTTTGATGGCCGAAGCCGAAAAACTGTGGCCGGGAATCTGTCAAATCAAATTGAGCACATACAGCCAACTACCATTTTCCAACGGGCAGTTCAACCGCATCCTGAGCCTTGAGACATTAGAACATGCTGCCGACCCGCTGGCTTTTCTGGCTGAATTGAATCGTGTGGCCACTGACGACGCCCGCTTGGTGCTGAGTTGTCCGCCCGCTACTAGCGAAATTCCCTACCGCCTTTATACCGCCTTGTTTGGCGGTCATGGCGAAGGTCCTCACCGCTTTCTGCCTTCGGCTGAAGTGAAAGTCATGCTCCAAAAAACAGGCTGGAAACTGCTTCTGCATAAAGGAACTGTGCTTTTCCCCGTGGGACCGGCAGCATTTCGGGATTTTGGGGAAAGGTTGATCAATGCGTTTCAGGGAAGTGTTTTATCCGAAATGGGAATCCGTCAATTCTATGTCTGCGAAAAACAGTGAACAATTCCGGTCTGTCGTGCGCAACGGACAGTGTAACCGTTGTGGAAGCTGCGTAGGACTGTCTAACGGACAAATCCGTTTCGATAACAAAGAAGGGCACTATCTGCCCCGGATTGTCGGCTCGCCCGATGAAGAAACCATGAAATTGGTGCTCAGCGCTTGCAGCGGGAGAGCATTTAACTTTCCGGCACAGCGCGAACGCCTTTTTGACGACACCCCCTCCCATGTTTACACCGGTGCTTTTCGCAGCCTCCATATCGGCTATGCCGAAAATCAACAAATTCGCAGTCAGGCCGCAAGCGGAGGCATTCTGAGCGCCATGCTGATTTATTTGCTGCGCAACAAACATATTGCTGGCGCAGTGGTGCTCGGAATGTCGAAAGAAAAACCCTGGCTCACCGCTCCTTTTATTGCCACCACCGAGGAGGAAATTCTGGAGGCAGCCCAAAGCAAATATATCCTTTCGTCGGTGAATGAAATATTGCCCGAAATAGGCACATTTGATGGAAAATTAGCTTATGTGGGTTTGCCCGGACAGGTGCAAAGCATTCGGCTGCTTCAACAGCAGGGGCATCCCTGGGTGAAAAACATTGAATACATTTTTGGCCCTTTTTACGGCAACACCTTGCATTTCAGCTCAATAAAGAGTTTTTTGCGCTCGCATGGCGAAAAAGACTACCGACAAATCAAACAGTTATATTTCCGTTATGGCGAGTGGCCGGGCAATATGCGCGTGGAGATGAAAAACGGAAAGGCCTATCAGTTGAAAAAATTTCATGCCAATTACCTTATTCCGTTTCACATCGTGAAAAACAGTCTGATTTGCACAGACCTTGCCAACGAGTTCACAGATGTTTCGGGGGGCGATGCCTGGGCGCCGGTTTACGAAGAGCGCGGCAAAGGCTTTTCGATGATTCTGGCCCGTTCCGAAAAAGGCGAAACACTTATCCGACAGATGCAGTCCGATGGCTGGCTTAACCTCACGCCGATTGATTTGGAAACTTCCATCACCATGCACTCACATGGTTACGACCTGAAAAAGCGCGGCAGTTTTATCCGCATGAGCTGGATGCGGCTTGTGGGCATGAAAACTCCCGACTATGGCTATCGGCTCAGCGGCTTCGGGTTAAGCCGATATCTGATGGAAGCCGTGATTGACCTGCTATTCCTTGTGCTCGGCACCTGGCCTGCACGCAGGGCTGTTGAACTTTTGCCACCCACATTGATTGGAAAACTGTTTGAAAAAAGCAGAACTTTCTGGAAGAAATCAACGAAAAACATCAAAAGGCAAAATCTGTGAGCAACCTCAGACACGCACAAAAACCGACACACAAAGACGGCTTCAGAAGATGGTTTGGCTATCTGAGGCTGTTCGGCATCGGGCTGTTCGTGGTTCTTCTTTTCAGAATTGATTTCAGTGAGCTTGGCCGACAATTAGTGCTTACGCGAAAAGAATTGTTGGTTACAGGCTTGTTTTTCCAACTTATCGTGTTGGCAGCTAAAGGAGTGCGTTGGCATCTGATGAACGAAAAAGGAAACAGTATTTCGCTTTGGCGGCGCAGCCTTGGTCGTTTCTACGAAAGTTATGCCGTTGGCGTGGTAACGCCGGGCCGTATGGGCGAACTGCTCAAAGCCGGACACGAAGAAGATAGGGGAAACATTCTGGCAGCTATTGTCCGCGTGGTGGCAGAGCGTGGATTGGATATCGGCGTGTTCGTGATCTTAGCCGGACTTTCAGTGGTGGCAGGAACCTATCTTAACTGGCCCCTTTTTTATGGCGGTTTAGTCATCTTTTTTGGAGTTGCAGCCATATTTATTTCCATGTTGCTGTTGGCTTCAAAGAAATTCAACCTGATGTTGAATCAACTTTTATTTCGCTTGTCAGGCAAGTTTAAGAATGTTGAGGTTAGCCTTCAAGGCTATTCACACCGGCGTTCGACGGCCATCATCCTGCTGAGTCTCGCTTCCAATCTCAGCTATTTTGTTTCGTGTTATTTTTTGGCCTTATCGGTTGGCCTCGACGTGGGTTTTGTGTGGACTTCGGGAGCCGTTGCCGTTTCGGGCCTGCTCAATATGCTGCCTGTTACCATCATGGGTATTGGCACGCGCGAACTCACGTTCTTGTTTGTCTTCAGTGCTTTCCCACGGGCATTGGTGCTTTCTTTTTCTTTTTTAGTGATGTTAGTGGCGCAAATTGGAGGCGGACTGATGGCTCTTGTGGCCGGTCAGCTTCTTTTACTGCCCGACCGAACAAACCAAACGAATCATGGATAAAACCCTCCTCATCACCGGAGCCAATGGTTATCTGGGCCATTACACAGTGCAGGAAGCCGTCAGGCAGGGCTATCACGTCATTGCCGGAAGCTACCCGCATTTTGCTTCTGTCCGTATTGTCCACCCTCGTGTGCAATATGTGGAAATAGACCTGAGCATTGAAGCCGGAGCTCAACATGAGCTCAACCGACTGTTGCAAGGCCATGCTGTGGAAGCCATCCTCAATATTGCCGCCTTGCTTGGAAGCTCCGACAAAGAGCAGAACGAGAAAGTGAATGCCTTAGGCGTAAAGAACATGATGGAGCTTACCCGTCGGCATCAAATCCGTCGGTTTATCCAGGTGAGCAGTGTAGTGGTGCTCAAGCCTATCAAAGGGCCTTATGGGGAGGCCAAACTTCGGGGACAAAACTACCTGACAGCATCGAAGCTGGATTACACCGTGTTTATCCCGGCATTGATCATGGGACCCGAAAGCCTCGGACTGAACAGGGTGCTGAAAAACGTGTTTCGCTTCCCGTTTTTTGTCCCCCTCATCGGCTCGGGAAAGGAAACCCAACATCCGGTTTTTGTTCAGGATTTTGCCAAAGCTTTAGTGGAAGCAGTCGAAAATCCCAGGACTTTCCGTAAGACCTATCAGGTTGCCGGCGACCGGGTGATTTCGTTCCGCAACTTTGTGAAGGCCATTTTGAAACACCATGGCAAACAACGTATCTTTGTGCCCGTTCCGGTGGGGTTAGCCAAAACATTAGGCTGGTTTTTTCAGAAAGTGCAGAAAGTTCCACTCTTTACTGCCGAACATGTGAAAGGGGTGCTGCAGGATTCAAAGCTCGACATCAGTGATCTTCAGCGCGACACAGGCTTCGTGCCCACTCCTTTTGAACAGGCCTTAGACCAATCGCTCAACGCCATTGGCAACCAATGGAATCAGATGCTGAAACCCCGTGCCGAACGGGTGATCGAACTTGAGTAAAAAACCGAAAAATGGGTAGGATCACAACATTTCTGGTATCGCTGAAACCAAAAACTTGCCCTTTGGCTAACGGTTTCAGTGCTTCGAAGGTCGCCATTTTGCTGGTGGGCATCGCCATTGTGGTGATGAACTTTCAGGAAAAGTTATGGAAAAACGAATACAGGGTGATTTCGAGCGATGTGGTGTATTATTACAGCTATCTTCCGGCAGCCCTCATCGAGCACGACCTCCATTTTGATTTCATCGCCAAAAAACCTAACGATTATTCCACCCATGTATCTTATCTGACAACTCCCGAAGGCGGCCGGTATCAGAAAATGACTATGGGTCTGGCTTTTCTCTACCTTCCTTTTTTCCTCATCGGCCATGCACAGGCATTGCTCACCGGTGTAAAGGCAACGGGTTTCTCCGAACCTTATTTCTTTTGGATGGTTTTCAGCGGTTTTTTTTATGGAATAACAGCCTTGATTTTTCTTCGGAAGATACTCTTGCGTTTCTTCACCGATCGGGTTGTTGCACTCGTTTTGTCGCTTATAGTGTTGGGAACCAATCTGTTTTATTATCTCACCCTCGAAGCTCCCATGTCGCACGGATATAACTTTTTCCTGTTTATTCTCTTTATCTGGCTCGGCATGAGGTGGTATGAGCAACCAACGGTTCGAAACAGCATTTTCATCGGCTTGGTGTATGGTCTCATCGGTTTGATCAGGCCAACCAACGGCCTTATCCTGTTATTTTTTCTTTTGTACGGAATCCGTTCGTGGAAAGAAATCCTATTGAGAATCAGGTTTTTAACCGGACAATGGCGTTTGCTCCTGCTCATGGGATTCATGGCTTTT
>JBDHYV010000164.1:0-6173 GCA_039811545.1 Bacteroidales bacterium
GAGAGGTGCCCAGAATGGCCCGCCGCTCGGCAAGGGATTCGGTCTTGTAGTCGCTGTCAATCACCGGCACAAGCTCGTCGGCCACAAAATTGGCAAAACGCGGATTGGCCGTGTATTCGCTCATTCTTCGGTTGATGGCCGGAGAAGATGGATCGCGCGGATCAATAAACACCACTATTATCGGTTCAATTTTATTTGTGAAAATCAGATTGTCCAACACAATCACCATCGCGCCCAGCCGGTCGTCGGAATATTCCTGACCGTCGGTTACGTAAACCACAGCTAAGTTGTTTACATCCTGATAGTTGTGTGGCAGATAGACCTTATAGGCCACATCGTAGCCTAAGTTTTGTGTCTGGCTGTGGATCACTTTTTTCTCGCTCAGGCCTCCACGAACCACGCCTTCCCACAGACAGGTCTCCTCGGGGAAAACCCATTCGGGCATGGCGAAGAATGAGTTGGGTCCAAAACCGCTGTACTGAATGTTGGGATTGGCCGGATCATTGATCCAGTTGTTCCCCATTACAATTTTGTAGTCCAAACGGGCGTCGGCAGGAAATTGCTTGCGGAGCATCCAGAAATTGCTCTGCCCGATTTGTTCGCCTTTCCAGCCGGGGCTTTCGGGGTTCCAGCCGTTAAAGTCGCCTGCCCATGCCGGCCTGCTGCTGCCTTTGTACAGGAAAAGCACACTGTCGTTCACACAAAAGGGGATGCGCTTTTGGGCTTTCAGCGTGTCCCACAGCCGGTTAAGCCCGGCCTCCGACTGTGTGCCATCCTGCAAAAAAGCCAGCGAATCCAAAGTGTGCGTCAATTCGGCAATGGTGCTGAAATGAAACTTCGGCTGTGGTTCTGGCTCAGGAGCAGGGTCGTTTTTTTGGCAGGATGTGGCCGTCATCAGAGCCATCAGGAGTATTGTTGTGAACATATTCCGGATTTTTTTGGAGCTTCGGCCAAAGGCCGTCAGCGCTCCGGCGGTTAAAATTTCCATCGTAACTGTATCTTAAAGTCGGTCTTGCTGTTTCCGTCAATTTCTTCTAAGCCGCTGCCCACTTTGACTTTATTGTCATACCAGGTGTGTGCAAGGCGAGCCTGAATATCGAGCTGTGAGGTGATTTTATATTTCCCGACAAGATAAACCCTGCTGCCTCTGCCCGAAAAAGCCGGAATGGAAAACGCATACAGCACATCACTTTCGTAGGCGTAGAGCCGGGCATCGTAGCTGTCGGCATCAAACAAGGCGTAACGCAAATTGAGGTCGAATGGTTTTCCCGCTGGTCGGTAAATGATGTCCTGGTAGATCAGGAAGCCATATTGACGATCGTTTTCCGAGCGTTGATAACTCACTAACTCGGCACGGTTTTTCAGGGTAAGGCTCCTGCTGACCTTATAAGTAAGGTGTAGGCGGTAAGTGTTGCGCCTCTCGGGCACGATAAAGTCAATGGCGTTCCAGGGGTTGTTGTCGTTGGTCATCTTCTGTTTGCTGCGAAACCTGAAATAGAGGTCGGCATTGCGGTTGATGCGGTAGTCGGTCTGCACAAAATAGTCGAAACCGCTGCTTGGGGCATCGGTGGCATAGCGGAGCCATCCAAAGCGGAAATGGTCGGCATAGGCCGACACTTTCCAGCCGTGGGCAAGGCTTGCCGTAACGCCGGCATAGAGGCCGCTCTCGTTGTTGGTGCTGTTACTTTCAGAAAAAGCATTGCCAAAAAGATTCTGGTATTCTTTTTCAAAATGCCGCCAAAGCAGGGTTACCGAAACAAATCCTGCCGGCTGTGCTTGTACCCCGGCCAATCCTGCTTTGCCGCCATTGTCGCTCTGCGAAAGCTCGCCGAAAAAGACAAAACGCGGTAAAACCCATTTCCAGTCAACCCCTTGATTCGTCAACCTGTCGGCGCGCAGCCTGAAAAGGGTGTAAGGCTTCAATGCCGGCCATAGCGGTGCTTCGAGCCGGGTCTGATGGAGGGTGTAGCCTACTTCGAGTTTCTTGGTCTTGAAGGCCAAATGCCCGCCGGACAACCGCTGACCAATCACACCTTTGCCAACCAGCTCGCCCACAGTGCGGTGGAGGCCGGTCTCGTAAAGACTGGTGATGACGACATTTTCTAATGATGCTGTGTCGGTTTCCGACAAACGGGCATCCACTTTCTTGTCGGAATAAAACATCGAAAGCTCAAGGAACTTCCAGCCAAAAGTGGCAGCGCCCCCACGCAGGAAAAAACTCTCGTTGACCGAAGTGTTAGGCTTCACACCCGAGCCGTAGCGCATCACCTGGGTAGGCACAGTGGATTTGCCGAAAGATAATCCCGACCATAGCGTAAGTCCCTGGCCGAAAGCCAGATGGTAGTCGCCAATGGCGAGACTTCGCAACACACCCATATCGGCTACATAGGCATGAGCCGAATAGAAATCGAAACCGTTTTTGAGTTTGTCGCCCAGAAGGCGTTGCAGCGAATCGTTAACCCTTTTTTTGAAAAATACCTCACCTGCGTCTTTATCCATCGTTACACCGGCACGTATGCGGTTGCGGTAGTTGAACTGGTATTTCACATACACTTTTTCCTTGCTGCCAAGATAACGGGAGTTTGGCTTTTTGTAAAGTGCGCTGTCGCTAATCTCCTGATATCCAAGCTGTGAATTGAGGTTTCGTTCGAGGCGGCTGATGAGCTGATGCCTTCCATAACGGGCAATATTCCGCGCTTTGAGCGGCGATTTTTTGGCTACGGGTGTGGCCGCGCTGATGGGGATGAGGATGTCGAGCGTTTGATCATCGAAACCTTCCACCAAAGCCAGCTCGTAAACACTCAAAAACGGACCATATCGTTTTCGATATTCTAACAGGTTTTTCAACTGAAAGTCGTTGATCAGGTAAATGTTGCGAAGCTCGGCCACTTCATCGCCGTTGAGGTTGACTTTGTTCTCGGCATAATATTGGTAAGTGTCAATCAGGTCGGAGAAGTCGAGGTTCAGGTCGAGGGCTTCGGCCACGGCTTCCATCTGTGCCATAATCTGTTCCTGTAGTGGCAGGGCGATGCTGTCGGCTTCCTGGCTGTGAAGTCGTGGTGCCAAAAGGAGCAAACCGCCGGTAACGACGGCCAGAATCAGCCTGTTTCTCATTTGCCGCCTTTTTTCCTGAACGAATAGACTAAACTGGCCTGAAGGTTACTTCCGAGCACTTCGTGGATGCCGGCGGCTAAGTCGAGCTGTAGCGGTCCAAGATCCCAGCCGGCGCCAAAGGTGAGGTTGCCGGGCTTCACCCCAACACCTGTGCGTACATAAAAATGCTCCTGTAAAGCGTATTCTAAGCCAACTCGAAGGTCGGGACTAAAATCCGACGACTTCTCAATCTCGGCAATGGCCTGAATCTTTTCGGTAAATTTGTAGCCAACGCCAAGTCGCGCCACCACCGGGATGCGTTCGTTGGTCAACTGCGAACGTCCCACACCGATGGGGTTGAACACCGTGGCTGCAACACTGAACCTGGAGTTCAATTCATACTGAACACCATATTCAAAAGTCAGGTGATGATAGCCATCATAGCCTTCGGCGCGCGAACCTAAATAATCCAACTGAAGCCCCATGCGAAGCGACGGGCTGAAAGCAAGCGAATAAGCCAGACCTAACTTGTTTTCGTTGTAGAGTTTATAGCCAAACTGATTGAAACTCAGTCCTAAAACGCCATAATTGACCGGTAGGACGAAGCCGGCACTTTTCAGGCTGAGCTCTTTCATCAGGAAACGGTTTTCGTAGGCCAGACCCGCTGCCGGTGAAGTGGCTAAGGCGATGCCTGCCGGATTGTTGTGAATTGACCAGAAATCGGTAGAGGCTACGGAGGCCCGCCCCATACCGGCCTGACGCGCACCCACAGGGCTGTATCCATCGAAGGCACTGAGCGAAGATGGAAGCAGGGTAAGGAGCAACGCGATGCTTGTGATGCGAAATTTGTTCATGGGTATAAAAAATGCAGCAACGAATTTAGCGTATTTTTGTCTGCAAATACCTAATGATGTCGAAAATCATTCTTAACTTCCTCGAAGAACTCGCCCTCAATAACCATAAAGCCTGGTTTGAAGACAACAGAAGTAGCTATGAATCAGCTAAAAATGAGCTGATTCATGTTCTTGCGCAAGTGATTGCCCAATTGGGCGAGGTGGACAAAACAATTGCCGGAACCGACCCTGCGAAGTGCATATTCCGCCAGTATCGCGACCTCCGTTTCTCGAAAAACAAGACACCTTACAAAACAACCATGAGCGGTTACATCGCTTGGGGAGGTAAAAATTCGGACAAAGCCGGATACTATCTCCACCTCGAACCCCAAAATTCGTTTATCGGTGGCGGCTTATGGGTGCCGCAGCCGCCAATACTCAAAGCTGTTCGCTCCGAAATCTATTTCAACGGCGAGGAATTCAAACAAATTATCGAAAAACCAGAATTCTTCAAACTGTTCGGATCGCTGCAGGGCGAAAAACTGATCAACACACCGAAAGACTTTCCTGCCGATTCTCCGGTAAGTGAACTGCTCAAACACAAAAGCTATATCGTTAGTGGCCCATTATCATTGGAAAAGATAGATTCTCTGCAACTTGCACGCTTCGCTACACGCACTTTTACTACATTGACGCCCTTTGTTCAATTCCTGAATCGTGCCATTCAAAATAAGGAGGATTACCGTTAACTTGCCTAAAATTACCTTAAACTTGTTCGATCCTCTTTCTTGTTCAGAACGTGCATACATTTGTATTCCTAATTGGTTGGTTGTTTTATAAGTTCGAACTTAATGCCCTTGGGGTGAATTGATTTGTTGTTTTTTCAATTCTATCCTACCCCCAAGGGCATTCCTCTTTTATAATATTCCCCTTTTTTGTGCTTTGTTCGAGATTCGACTTGTTGCGGTTTTTTCGCACTATGATGTCTATGTTTTTCGAGTTGCCAAACGATTTGTTGAACATTTTAGTAAAGGTCTCAATCTCAGTTAGCTTAAATTTTGTCTTTCCAATTACTGTTTTGGAACGGCCGATAACTTTTTTACTGTTTATCAATTCACAGAGGGGGACTAATTTTGAATCCTCAATTGGTTGGTTGTTTTAATAAGTTCGAACTTCATGCCCTTGAGGAGCCGGATGTTTTTGTTGTTTTTTACATCCCGCATATTCCTCAAGGGCATTCCTCTTTTATAAGCTTAACTCAATCTATTTTTAAATCTGTCGTGGGCATGTCTTCATTGACGCGGAATGGTTATTTTTGCCGTCTGAAAAACCGCTCGTTGTGTTTAAGAAACCTACTCAAAACATTACCTTTGATCTAACTGTAAATTCATGACTGACATCATTTATCTTGAGGCTGTTGCGATGCAGGTACGGCGCGATATCATCCGCATGGTACATGCCTGCCAGTCGGGTCATCCCGGCGGCTCCTTAGGTTGCACCGATTTTTTGGTTGCCCTTTATTTCGATCAGATGCAGCTCGACCCCGCTCATTTTACCATGGATGGGATTGGCGAAGACCTCTTCTTTTTATCTAATGGCCATATTAGTCCGTTGTTTTACAGCGTTTTGTCGCGACGCGGCTACTTTCCTGTTTCCGAACTGTCCACTTTCCGCCGTCTTCACAGCCGTCTTCAGGGTCATCCGGCCACGATGGAGGGTCTGCCAGGCGTACGCATTGCGAGCGGCTCGCTCGGACAAGGACTTTCGGTGGCCACCGGCGCGGCCTGGGCCAAAAAGTTGAACGGCGACAACCACCTTGTGTTTGTGCTGATGGGCGATGGCGAGCAGCAGGAGGGGCAGATTTGGGAAGCCGCTCTGCATGCTGGAAGCCGTGGTCTTGACAACCTGATTGCCATTGTGGACTATAACGGAAAACAAATTGACGGACCGGTGGATGAGGTGATGCCGTTAGGCGATTTGCGTGCCAAATATGAAGCCTTTGGCTGGTTGGTTTCCGCCTTTGATGGAAACAATATGGAAGAAACCATCGCTACACTTGGGCAGGCGAGGCTACAGGCGTTCAATGGCGTACCTCAGTTATTGCTGATGAAAACCGAAATGGGTTTTGGGGTTGATTATATGATGGGTACGCACAAATGGCATGGCGTGGCCCCCAACGACGAACAAAAAAATCGCGCTCTGGCCCAGTTGAGCGAAACTTTGGGCGATTATTAAACAATAATGCAA
>JBDHYV010000165.1:0-6111 GCA_039811545.1 Bacteroidales bacterium
GGAAGGCGCAAACATATCATTTGTCCGGGATGTGCCTCCACCGACCGAGAGCGCCTTATCATGCTTTGCCTGACAAACAAAGCCCTGAAACTCTGGCCGGCCGAATCAATCCTGCATATTGCACCGGAGCCGGCTTTGAGCAGTCAGATAAAAAAATGGCAAAAACAAAATGGCGGGCTCTATATTGGCGGCACAAAATATCACGAGGGGTTTTATTATGGAGATGATATTCAACTCATTGATCTACTTCATCTTAAATTCAGCGACAATCAATTTGATCTGCTCATTTGCAATCATGTGCTCGAGCATATTGAGGATGACCTGAGAGCTATGAGCGAACTCCGGCGCGTGTTGCGCCCGGGTGGGAAAGCCATTCTGCAGGTTCCATGGTCTCCAATTCTTGAAACAACTTATGAAGACCTTTCGATCGTTGACGAAAAAGAACGGGAAAAACATTTCGGACAATTTGACCATGTCAGGGTTTATGGGAAAGACTATACTGCTCGTCTGAAACAAGCCGGATTTTTGATCGAAGTTTTAGATGAGAAAGCCCTTTCGCTCGACAAAACACAGTATATTCGCTACGGATTAAATCCCTTAGAAACGGTATTTATCGCTTCGAAATAAGCCGCGTTGAACGCAATTATGAAAAACAAAATCATCCACCGGCTCTTCGTTTTGCTTCTATTGCAGCCGCTGAAGCCCGCTGCGCTTGAAGCCCAGGTTTCTGATCCGTTTTTCAACAATTCACACAACACACTCTGTTTTTTCAGTATCGAAGTTATTTCAAACCTCCTCGCCTCCTCTTCCGACACATCCGAAATTCGGATTTTTTCTGGAAATTTTCCTTTGGCAGAAATTTTTTCAGGCCGTTTGGACCAAGCCTCCGCCAAAATGAAATCCTATGAACAAAATGACTTTGCATTGGCAGCACCACAAGAACAGTTTCGTTTTCTTCAACTTTATAGCTGGGTTTTAAGTCACAGTTTTCAAGAAGAGCGAGCAGTTGAGCTCTGGAAAAAATTCATGTCAGGCCAGAATGATCTCCAGCTGCAAACGAAAGCCGTTAACGAGCTATGTCGAATCTATAATGATGTGGGGAAGCCCCACAAAGCTTTGCTTCTTCTGAGCACTTTTCATCAACCAGACATAGATAGCGACCAGATAGAAACCGCCTTTGAATCAACCATAGAATTGAGTCGCAGTTATCTGCTGATGGCCGACACACTCAATTCCTATCGCCAACTCATCATGGCCGATGAATTGCTTAGCCAGCATACCCATCTTCCATTTGCCGACCGGCTAATTTTGCTCAATCTGAAAAATATTCTCAACGACGCTAACACTTATTCTTTAATTCAAGATATTAAGGATCAGCTAAATAAACAAAATGCAGCACTAAAATCAATCGCATTGCAGTTGCTTGCCCTTCAGCCCGGAGTTGCTGTTGATACGGTTTTCGATTTGCTTTTCCGCTCGGGAAAAGAGTGGGAATTACATCAGGAACAAATTGCCCGGATGAGCCCACATCGAAAAGTATCAAATAGAAGTTCGGAAAAAACGGTTGTCCCTGTCAAACGTTGGAAAGAGGCCGGCATTACACTTCAGACGGCCACCTGGCTGATGGCCATCCTCGTATTTTTTCTTATCACACTGATTTTCAAGAGTTATTTCCGATTCATAAAGACCATTCGGATCAAATCAGAGCAAATTCATGAACATCGTTTTCAGGTAGAGCAGGATATGCACGAGTCATTTCGTAAGGTGGACGAATTAGTGGCCCAACGTGAAGCCAATCTGCACACTGAACTTCAGGAACGCGACAAGGTGGATAGCGAGCTGAAAGAGGCACTGCAACAAACCGAGTCGGCCAATTTCGAGAAGAACACCTTCCTCTCCAACCTGAGTCACGAGATACGTACACCCCTCAACGGCATTATCGGCTTCTCGAGTTTGTTAGAAAACGAACTTGCAATGCTCGACCAGCCTGAGCTATTTGATTATGCCAACTCTATTCAACGTAGCGGCGAAAAGCTTCTTCATCTATTAAACAACATCATTGACATCAGTCGTCTGGAAGCTAACGACATCGAATTTAACCTTGCACCATGTCCTGTTAAAGATATAGCCGATGAAACCATACGGCTGTTTGCTGCTCCGGCTACCGAAAAAGGGATTCGCTTGGTGAGTGAGATTACCGACCTTCGTGCACTTGCTGATGCCGAGATGCTCGCCAGAGTATTTTTCGAAATACTCGACAATGCCGTGAAATTCACGGAAAAAGGATTTGTCCGTATTACAATAACGAACGACACCGACCCGCTATTTATTCAGATTCGGGTGCGCGACACCGGCATTGGCATTGACCCCAACTATTTACCAGGGCTTTTTGAGGCATACCGCCGCGAGAGTTCGGGCTATTCTCGACAGTATCAGGGAGCTGCATTGGGAATCCCATTATCACGCCAATTAGTAGAACGAATGAGCGGCAGCTTCATTATCGAATCGGAAAAGGCTGTCGGCACAACGGTTATCATTCGACTGCCCATTGTCCCGGCACAGAAGCCGGGTAAGGCAGAAATAACCAGCCGAACGGATAATGTCTTATTGTCGCAAATTCAAGATGTTCTCGGCGGTAAAAAAATCTTAATTATCGAAAGTGATCTTGAGACACGCAAAACGATGGCCTCATTTTTTAATGAAGTGGGCGAAGTACATACTGCATCTAACGGTGCGGAAGCACTCAATATGATTAGAAAACAAGCTGCTTTTAATTTATTTTTCAGCCTCATCATCACCGATATTCACTTGCAACCACCCTGGGATGGGATAAAACTCATACAGACTGTTCGTTCGGGTTATCCCGCCTACCAACAAGTCAACATAATCGGAATCAGTGCTTTCGATATTTCAGGCAAAGCCAATATTCTTGAAAAAGAAGGTTTTAGCAGCACCTTGCGCAAACCTGTTTCACAACGAAAACTTTTTAGGCAAATCCATGAACTTTTTTACAATAAATCGATTTAATAAAAGTTGCGTTTTGGTTACGTTTTTTTATTGTAAATTTGTAAAACGAAAAACACAAAACATAGATATCTTAACAAAATTATTCTGGATAAATGACCGGAGAACATGAAGATATTAGGGTGTTATTGGTTGAAGACAACGAGCTGAACCAAAAGTTTGCTATGGCTGTTGTGCGGAAGATGGGATTTACCATTGATGTTGCACCCAACGGGAGAATTGGCGTTGAGCTTTTCAAATCGAAAAACTATCACTTAATTTTAATGGACATCCAGATGCCGGAGATGAACGGTATCGAGGCCACTCTCGAAATTCGCCGTATTGAAGTCGAGCTGGGAAAAAGTCATCGAATTCCCATAATTGCGGTTACTGCCTTTGCCATGGAGCAGGACAAACGCAACTGCATTGAGGCAGGCATGGATGAATTCATTGCCAAACCCTATAAGCCTTTCGAGTTGGAGCAAAAAATCCGCTTATTCATTTAATTATTTTCTTCTTCATGATTACGAAAGAAATTGAGATTGAAGAGCTTGTGAGGCACTTTCCGTTTTCGGTGAAATATTTGATGGAGCATGGAATCAAGTGTATTGCCTGCGGCGAGCCCATCTGGGGCACCTTGGAAGATGCTGCAAAAGAGAAAGGTTTTGACCAAACTCAGATTGAGGTTTTCGTTAGTGAGATGAACCATATTGCGAAGCAAGTGAGCCCTCCTGCCGCCGACAATCAGCTCCCTTCATAGCCTTTATTAACCGTTGCATTAAGGCGCAAGGCGTTTTTTCGTCCAATCGTTTGAGTCACTTTTTTCATATACGATACGATCATGCAGGCGATGTTGTCCGCCCTGCCAAAACTCTACATAATCAGGCATCAGTACATAACCGCCCCAGTTGTCGGGTCGTTGTGGTTTAACACCTTCGTTAAGAAATCGGTCGCGTTGTTCGATAAGCCATTCTTTTGAGGGAATACTACGACTTTGTGGCGACACAATGGCATTCACCTGACTCTCGAGAGGCCGGCTGGAAAAATACGCATTGCTCTCTTCTCGCGAAATTCTTCCGACGACTCCCTCCAACCTTATCTGGCGCTGAAGATCTGGCCAGAAAAAAAGCATTGAAGCAAAAGCATTGTTTTCCAAATCATTTGCCTTCCTACTCTCGTAATTGGTGAAGAACACAAACCCCTTTTCCGAGAACTCCTTGAGCAAAACAACGCGCGACGAAGGACGGTGATTGTGCGTTGTAGAAAGGATGCAGGCATTGGCCTCGAAGGCATGTTGCTTCACTGCCTGATGAAACCATTGGCCAAACAGTAAATAAGGGTCAGCAGGACACAAACGCTCGTCAAGAGTGTCTTTGGCATATTGCTGCCGCATGGAATGGATTTTCATTTTCGTTGGTTTTCCTTCGACAAAAATAAGTATCTTGGCCGGATAAAAGCCACTTCACCTTATGGGGATATTTTTTAAGCGCAGACTCGTGCCGGTTCCAACATTCTGGGGGGTTCTTCTGATTCTTTTTACCTTCTTTTCAGTAGCATACCTCCTTCTCAGGGCAAGCTATCCATTTCTATCGCCAACCTACAAGCCTGTTTCCAAAACCCTTGTTATTGAAGGCTGGATTCCTGAGTCTGGATTGAAAGAGGCACTAACTTTCTATCGGACTAATCATTACGAGAAAATGATTATCACCGGAGTACCCATCACACAATGGACATATTCTTCACCTTTTTCCAACATGGCCGATGCTTCTGCCGGGAGTATGCGGCTACTTCATTTCAATGATACGATTTACCGTGCCATCATCCCATCCACCATTCAGCGGGATCGAACATACAGCACTGCTGTTTCGATGAAGATGCAGTTGTCGCGATGGGGCATCGCGTCCGACAATTTCGATCTTTACTCGATGGGAGCGCATGCGCGGCGCTCTTATCTGATGTTCAAAAAAGCTTTCCCGAAATCCAATATCGGGCTCATCACTTCCACCGACCCCTCGTTCGACCCTATTCACTGGTATGCCTCGAGCAGAGGATTCAGAACCGTATTTGGCGAGTTTGTCAGTTATTTCTACAGCCTTCTTTTATTTCACCCCAATGAGAATCAAACTGTTGAGCTTATCAAGTTAGGTGAATATTACGACACTGTTACCTCACATCGTTATGAAACCGACCGCGAATTTGCCGACAGCCTTACCAGCCCGCTTGGCAAAAGTGATCTTTCCAAATTCGAGGGGCTTGATTATTACCCGGTTGACACTGCTTGGAAGCTGAAAGCTGTTTTTGTGGTTGACACAACACAGCCACCTTTTCAAATGCCAACGAGCACCAGCAGGCTTCCTTTGTATCGAAAATATGGCGAAATTCATTTCGCAAAAGATGGCATTGACCATAAGTTATTCGCCTATCAAAACCTCGACTATTTAAAAAAAGAACCCGGTCATCACAAACTTTTTGTTCCGTTTTCTGACCATACTAACGGCGTCACAACTTATGGTGGTGGCCGCTATCTTGATATTGACATTCCTCAGAACCCGGTTTTCACCCTTGACTTCAATTATGCCTACAACCCTTATTGCGCCTATCATCACCGGTGGTCGTGTCCGATTCCACCTTCGGAGAACAGTCTTGAAACCGAAGTTTCTGCTGGCGTAAAATCTTATAACACTCCAAACTGAACCAGATTCTCATGGAAAAACTTCCCATCTCTGTTTTGTTTGTTGACGACGAAAAGACCCTTCGTTTAGTATATGAGAAGCTAATTGGCAATTGGGTTCAAAAGATTTATCTGGCGTCAAACGGTTTGGAAGGCTATGAACTTTATGCTGAACACACTCCCGATTTGGTCATTACCGACATCCGTATGCCGGTGATGAACGGTCTCGACATGACCCTAATGATTCGCCGACAGTATCCACAAGCAAGAATCATCATCCTTTCGGCATATAGTGAAGCCAACTTCCTAATCCGGGCCATTGAAGGCGGCGTGAAAGATTTTCTAATAAAACCCGTTGATAACCATGTACTTCTGAAATCAATAACCGAACAGGCCGAAGAGATTCGGCTTGGCCGGAAGATGCTCGAAGAAGAAAG
>JBDHYV010000166.1:0-6098 GCA_039811545.1 Bacteroidales bacterium
GTGGTGGATCACAAAACGAATGTCGGGTTTGTCAATTCCCATTCCGAAGGCAATAGTGGCCACTATCACCTCTGCTTCTTCCATCAAAAACTGATCCTGATTCAGTCGGCGTGTGGCACTGTCGAGGCCGGCATGATAGGGCAACGCCCTGATGCCGTTCACAACAAGCGTTTCGGCAATCTCTTCAACCTTTTTTCGGCTCAGACAGTAAACAATGCCCGATTTTCCCGGATTGTTTTTGATGTATTTGATAATGTCTTTACTGACATCGGATGTCTTTGGGCGAACTTCGTAATAAAGGTTGGGTCTGTCGAAAGAAGATTTAAAAATTTTGGCATTGGGGATTTCCAGATTCTTTAGAATATCCTGCTGCACTTTGAGCGTTGCCGTTGCCGTGAGGGCAATCACCGGAAGTTTCTTGTCAATGGCATTCATGATAGGGCGTAGGCGGCGATATTCCGGACGGAAATCGTGACCCCATTCAGAGATACAGTGCGCCTCGTCAATGGCAAAAAAAGAAATCTTCAGTGATTTAAGAAATTCAACCGTTTCATCCTTAGTCAACGATTCGGGTGCCACATATAAAAGCTTCGTCTTCTTGGCAATCAGGTCTTCGCGCACCTGCATCAGTTCGGCACGCGAAAGTGATGAGTTCATCACGTGTGCAATGCCAATGTCGGCACCGAAATTACGAATGGCATCCACCTGATTTTTCATCAGCGCAATCAAAGGCGATACCACAATGGCCGTGCCTTCATTCATCAGCGCCGGCAACTGATAACACAATGATTTGCCGCCTCCCGTGGGCATCACAACAAAAGTGTCGCTCTTCTCTAAGACACTTTTGATGATTGCTTCCTGGTTTCCTTTGAAATTGTCGAAGCCAAAAATCTTCTTCAGCAACCCGTGCAAACCATATTCATCCTTCTTGGCCATACTTTATTGAGTCCCTTTATTGTGTATAAGTATAATCATTTTTAACGTTTCAACCCGCCAAATAGTGTGTGTCTTTTTGCGCAGGCATCGTCTTGTCCGTAACACAAATATAAGGCGAAAAATAAAAAAGCGTATGCTTTTCGTTTTTTTTTCATTTTTCTTTAAAAAAGTTTAAACTTTTGTTGCAAATTTCATAAGTTGCATATAACCAATGTCATATATTTTCGCAAAATTTTCTAACCTGTCTCAAGCCATTAAATAGGGTCTCCGAAATTCGTTCAAAAGAATCTTTTCATCTCTTAAATGCCCCATTATTCAGGCGGCAGAGAGGGGTTTTGTGTTCAAAAAAAAAGCTACACAGTATGTCGGACGTTTTCGTAACTTTGCAGCCGAAAAACTGTTCTGCAGTTTTGTGGAAAGATTTGATTGATTGCAACCACAAAAAAAAATGCTAAAATAAGCTTTGCCCTCAATCAACCTTCCCACCTATTTTTTAAAACTCTCTTAATACATTGATTATGGGTTATTTATTTACATCTGAATCGGTCTCCGAGGGTCATCCCGACAAGGTGGCCGATCAGATTTCTGATGCGGTGCTCGACGAAATGCTCCGCAACGATTCGGCTTCAAAAGTAGCAGTTGAAACACTTGTAACAACCGGTCTGGCTGTTGTGGCGGGCGAGGTGAAAACCAATGGTTTTGTAGATATTCAATCTCTTGTGCGAGATACTATCAACCAGATTGGCTATACTAAAGCTTCCTATCGGTTTGATGGTAATTCGTGTGGCGTGCTGTCGGCTATTCACGAGCAGTCGCCCGACATCAATCAGGGTGTTGAGCGTGCTGTGGCCGAAGACCAAGGTGCCGGTGACCAAGGCATGATGTTTGGCTATGCCTGCCGCGAAACTAACAACCTGATGCCCCTGACATCCGAATTGGCGCATATTTTTCTGCAAGAGCTGGCGGCCATCCGCCGCGAAGGCAAGCAAATGAAATATTTAGGACCCGATGCCAAATCGCAGGTTACCATCGAATATGAAAAAGGGTGGAAACCTTTGCGCATTGAATCTATTGTCGTTTCAACCCAACACGACGCCTTTGATGCCGACGAAGAAAGAATGCTTGCCAAAATACGCGAAGATGTCGAAAAAATTCTCCTCCCCCGCGTGAAACGCAGCCTGCCGCAGTCGGTAAAAAAATTATTCAAAAACGATTACAAACTCTGGGTCAATCCAACCGGAAAATTTGTGATCGGCGGGCCTCATGGCGACACCGGCCTGACCGGACGAAAAATCATTGTGGATGCATACGGAGGTCGTGGCGCCCACGGTGGCGGTGCTTTTTCTGGCAAAGATGCTTCCAAAGTGGACCGCTCGGCAGCCTATGCCACACGACATATTGCCAAAAATCTTGTGGCAGCCGGCGTGGCCGACGAAGTGCTGGTGCAGGTGGCCTACGCTATTGGCGTAGCCCAACCGGTGGGCTTCTATATCAATACTTTTAATACATCCAAGGTGAAAGATGCTGCCGGACGAAAATTTGCGGATGCCGAAATTGCACAAAAAGTGCAGCAAATCTTCGATTTACGCCCCTTTGCCATCATCCAGAGGTTTGGATTAACCAACCCCATTTTTAAACCTACCGCCGCTTATGGGCATTTTGGCCGCGATCCTTATCAGGCCGAAGTCGAAGTGAACTATTCCAACAAAGATACTTATGTGAAAGAAGTCAATGGCAGAAAGGCCAATTTCAAAATAGTGGAGTTCTTTGCTTGGGAAAAATTGGATTATGTTGAAAAAATTAAATCGGTTTTCAGTCTTTAAATGATTGAATATCTGTAATAAAGTGAAAGCAGGCTGTTTTCTCAATGGACAGCCTGCTTTATTTTGGCACTCCTGTGTTTGGATTCATTTTGTAATTTAGACCGCAAATGAACATCGAAGACCTCAGATTGTGGTGCCTTGAAAAGGCCGGAGTAACCGAAAGCCTCCCTTTTGGCGATGACACCCTCGTGTTTAAAGTGGGCACTAAGATGTTTCTACTGGCCAACCTCGATGGCCCTCTTTGGCTCAACATCAAAGCCCAACCTGAACATGTGATCGAACGACTCGAACATTACCCTGCAGCCAAACCGGGCTATCACATGAATAAAACTCATTGGTTTATGGTTGATCCGATTGGCCTGGGCGATGACAAACTGTTGCTCAGATGGATTGACGAGTCTTATCATCTGGTTTTGTCAGGTCTGCCTGCAAAAACGAGAAAGGAAATTACGGAAACCACACCTTTATAAATATGGCTGTTGAAAAACCGAAGTTTCTAACCCTGTTTCTTCACAATACGCTCCGAAGCAAAAATGCTCAGCTCATAAAGTCCCATCAGGGGAATAGTAACGATAATCTGACTGAACACATCGGGCGGGGTGATGACGGCTGCAATGATCAACACAATAATTAAGGTGTATTTTCGGTTTTTTTTCAGAAATGCCGGTGTAACGATACCGATTTTCGTGAGAAAAAATATCACCAACGGAAGCTCAAACACAATGCCAACCGCAAAAGTGGTCGAAACCACCGTGCTGATATAAGAATGTAGCGAGATCTGATTCGCCACTGTATCGCTCACCTGGTATGTCCCAAGAAAATTAACCGTTAACGGAACAATCAGGAAATAACTGAAAAGCACTCCGACAAAAAACAAGAGCGAGCTGATAGCAACAGCTCGCCGCGAAGCCTTCGATTCTTCCTGACGCAGAGCCGGACGCACGAACTTCCAGATCTCGTTGAGTACAAAGGGAAATGCAAGCACAACACCGGTGATGAATGCAATATAGACGTGCGTCATAAACTGCCCGGTCATGTTGATGTTGATAATCTGAAGGTTGATGTTGTCCAAACACATAGCCTCGATGCCAAAAGTCTTGCTCAGATAACAAAACACCTTATTGGTGATAAAATCGCTACGACTTGGGCCAAGAATTATATCATCGAAAAGAAGCTTGCGGTTTAAAAATGCCACAACCCCCAAAACCAAGATGGCGGCCACACTGCGCACTATCATAGACCGAAGCTCTTCGAGATGCTCCCAAAACGACATTTCTACATCGGTTTCCTGCTTTTTCATCATTGAGTGCCGACCACTTTTTATTGGCCCGTTAGGCTGCGAAAATACAAAAATATCACACGACATCGAGGCGGGTGTTTGAAGAAAAGAACCCGAATGGACTCCCTTATTAAGAATGAATCTAAAAAACAAAATAAAACGTATCTTTGCCCAAACGAAGCCATGAAGACCAATTTCGACTATGTGATTATTGGCGCCGGCATTGCAGGCACAAAGGCCATTGAAGGGATTCGTAGTGCGGATTCTGCCGGAAGTATCCTGTTGATCAATGGCGAACAGGTGTTGCCTTACAAACGGACACGCCTCAGCAAGGAATTGTTGACGCCTTTCGATCCTGCCGTTCATGCCTTGCATCCCGCAAGCTGGTATGAAGAATTGGGGGTGTGTGTTCTGAACGAAAAGGTGAACGGATTAAGTCTTTCAAAAAGCAACCTTCGCACCCCGACCAATGGAACCATTTCATATAATAACCTGATTATAGCCACCGGCGGCACACCTATTATTCCTATGCTTAAAGGCGGCGGCAAACAATTCCTGTTGCCTTTTCGCAACGCGGCCAATGCAGCACTTTGCGCCTCAAATATTTCCGAAATGGATAAAATTCTCATTGTCGGCGGCGGCTCGCTTGGCGTTGAGTTGGCTTCGGTGTTATCAGAAGCCGGTAAAACGGTGAGCTTGGTGCATACTTCAGCCTCGTTAGTCAATCATTGTTTCGATCAAAAAATGTCGTTTCACCTTCAGGACACGATGATCAATCAAGGTGTCAGGCTGATTTTGCAGGACCAACTGCGCTCGGTTTCACAAACCGGTAACGGCAAATTGCTGGTCAGTATAGGCGAAATGATTCATCTGTTAGTTGACCGGGTGATTGTCGCTGCCGGCATTAAACCAGAAATTGGTCTTGCAGCAAAAGCCGGTCTTGCGACAGAAAATGGCATTCTTGTTGACGGGCGTATGCAAACCTCTCATCCAAATGTGTTTTCCGCCGGCGATGTTGCACAGACTAGGGATAGTTTAAGCGGCGGACTGTGGCATCAGGCCGAATATCAGGGATGGATAGCCGGAGTGAATGCCGCCGGAGGCCATGCCGTGAATGATGGCCGCAAGTTTCGCCTGAAACTCGAGGCTTTCGGACAGTATTATTTCGCAATGAACATTCACCAAAGCATTGAAACACAATCGGATGAAATATTCCAGAATAATGGCAGCTATCTTCGATTTATTTTTCATCACAACCGACTCGCAGGCGTTGCAATGTACAACCTTAAGCCCTTGGCTAAACGGTTAGAGCAAGCCTTGAACGAGGGTTGGAGTCACGAGCGGGTGAAGGCTGAATTTAACCCAACAGACAATATTCATAAATAAAGGCCTCTAATCCGAAAAAATCATCCAGGCCAACATACACAGTCTTTGAAGAAACAATCGAAATCAGAAATGTTTCTGCCAGAGCCTAAAAGCCAAAGCAGGAATAGAAGGCTAGCTAAACTGAAACCTGTGGGTTGCACAGTTTTTTGTACTTTTGCAGGCAGTTAATTTTATCATTCATTTTTGAAAAAAGAACAATATGGTGATTGAAAAATCAAAAGTGGTTGAAGTACTCAAGGGCGTCATCTTTTTTGCCAAAGGCGACAATATTGTTGACCTAGGTATGTTGGACGAGCTTGAAGCTTCGGGCAAAAAGATCAGTTTCCGTTTAGTGTTTCCCAGATTAGACGATCCGGCGGTGAACATTGTGAGCAATGCAGCCACAAAGGCTCTCAAAGAAGCATTTGGTTCAGATACCGAAGTTTCCATCACACCCATCACTGAAAAAGAAAAGGGCAGAGGCCCGCTGGCCGGTGTAAAACATATTATAGCCGTAGCTTCAGGCAAAGGCGGTGTCGGTAAATCAACCGTGGCTGCAAACCTTGCCGTGGCCTTGTCGAAAACCGGCGCTAAGGTTGGCCTCGTTGATGCCGATATTTATGGGCCATCGGTGCCCATTATGTTTGGTGTGGTGGACGAAGCACCCGGCATGACGGTTAAAGAAGGCAAGCAAC
>JBDHYV010000167.1:0-6089 GCA_039811545.1 Bacteroidales bacterium
TAGTATGCAGCAAAACATCCTTCACTTTGGATTTCATGGTTTCCTGTCCGGTGAGCTGAGCGAGGAAATTCAGCGAGCTAAATGCGGGCAGACTCATAGCTTCGCCCAGACTCCCATTGATTTGCTGACTGGCATTGCGAACCTCAACTTTGGCTTTGTCGGGTGCGAGTTGCTGAGGTTCCTTTTCTTTGTCTTTGTTACATGCTGTAAATAGGACACTTACAGTTACCAACAAGAGTAACACAGTTTTTTTCATAATGCTTTTGTTTAATGTTGTTTGAAACGAATGATTTGTCATATGATTGAATAAAGATACGACAAATCTCACAATGGTTGCAAAATAATCTTCAAAAAAATCACTATTGTCCGATAAAAACACTTAGAATAAAAAGAATATGAGATCTCTTACCTCGGCTTCGCTCGGCACGACGCACTGCGTTCGAGATGACAGTCAGTTAGTTAATTTTTGGATGGGGCTTGGTTGGCGGCAAAGCCGCCAACCAAGCCCCATCCAGCCGATACCAACATAGTACGCTGTCATTCAGAGCGAAGCGATGAATCTTCAAAATTTACCCGGACAGTAGTGAAAAAATTGATGGCTTTAAGCATTTCACATTGCTGTTGTTTTGTGTATTTTTGTTTTTGAAAAAGATGTCCTATGCGTCCGGACCTTAATAGTTTGCATTTTCTTTTTTTCGCCTTAGCATGTTTATTGGTTTCGTGTGATCACAAGGAGGATGAATCTGTTTTCAGCAAAGCCAGCAAGCCTGCCAACTGGTGTGTCGAAAGTGTAACGGAACTTCGCCGGGGCGACATTTTGGTTAAACCCAATCTCAACATCTTTCCCGGGACTTCATTTCTTGGCGGCGGTACTGGTTTTGGCCATGCTGCTTTGGTTGTCAGAGGTTATTCACACCCCGATCCTGACAGCCTGCTTGCCCACGCCATCACTGTCGAATCCATCGCCAAGGATGTTCCTCAGGAGTATCAGGTTCGCGAAATCGCTGCCTTAGCGCACCATAAATTCGATGCTTTCAACAACATCAATTTCGATAAAACCAATACCGGACGCCGCTATCGGCTGCGGTTGAATTTGACCGAACAACAGATAGACTCCATTGTTGAATTTGCCCTTCGGCAAAAAGGCGATTTTTCGTCGTGGAACGCGATGAAATCTCTGCCTGATGCGCATGGCAAAAACACCAACGACTGGGCCGACAACAATTGTTGGTATTGCTCGCTTTTAGTCTGGCAATCCGTTTTAAGGGCAACCGGCCTAAATCTTGACTCCAACGGAGGTTACACCGTTTTCCCGAACGACCTGATCAATTCGCCGGTTTTCTATAACGATAACACACACATTGGCAGGGCTCGTTTTTAAAACAATAAATATTTTCTTCTTTTGCTCTTTACCATTCTGGGCAACGATAGCGCAATTTGCAGATGTCCGAATTTTTTCGCACCTTTGTACTTTCAACGCTTTTGCATTCAACAGTTCATAACACCATGACAGACAGCATCGTCATAATTCCGACCTATAACGAAAAAGAAAATATCGAGCAAATCATACGGGCTGTATTCACGCTCAAGAAAGAATTTCACGTGCTCATTATCGAGGACAACAGTCCGGATGGAACAGCCGGTATCGTCAAAAAGTTGATGCAGGAGTTTCCCGACAAATTGTTTATCGAGGAGCGCAAAGGCAAACTTGGATTAGGCACTGCCTATATCCATGGGTTTCGCTGGGCTTTGGCGCGCAATTACGACTATATTTTTGAGATGGATGCCGATTTTTCGCACAATCCGGCCGATCTTGAACGGCTTTATATGGCTGCTCATCTCGAAGGGGCTGATGTAGCCATTGGGTCGCGTTACATCACCGGCGTAAACGTGGTCAACTGGCCCATGGGTAGGGTTCTGATGTCATATTATGCCTCGTCGTATGTGCGTTTTATCACCCGTATGAAGATACGCGATACCACCGCCGGTTTCGTATGTTACCGCCGCAAAGTGCTGGACACCATCCGTCTGGATAAAATCAAGTTTGTCGGCTACGCCTTTCAAATCGAAATGAAATATACCGCCTGGCATCTTGGTTTTGCCATTCGCGAAGTGCCAATCATTTTCACCGACCGCACTCTGGGAACCAGCAAAATGAACAAAAAAATTTTTAAAGAAGCCATCTTCGGTGTCATCAATCTGCGCTGGAGAGGATTGATCGGGACAATAAAAGCCAAAGAACACCAATCGTAATTTTTGCGGAGATGCAACACAACTACCTCATTAAAAACGCTACCATCGTCAATGAGGGCAGTCGTTTTCAAGCCCATCTCGTCGTTTCCGGCGGACTCATCCAAGCTATCGTTCCTCAGGAAGTCGAAATCCCGGAATCGGTTCAGCATTTTGAAATAATTGATGCTTCAGGTCTCTTTCTTTTGCCCGGCATGATTGACGATCAGGTTCATTTCAGAGAGCCCGGTTTGACCTACAAAGGCGACATCTTCTCCGAAAGCAGGGCGGCTGTTGCCGGAGGCATCACCAGCTTCATGGAAATGCCTAACACTATTCCCAACACATTGACCAACGCCTTGTTGGAAGATAAATTTGCAATAGCAGACGAAAAATCTCTTGCCAATTATTCGTTTTATCTCGGTGCTTCGAACGATAACCTCGACGAAATACGAAAGATGAATCCCAAAACGGTTTGCGGAGTCAAAGTTTTCATGGGTTCAAGCACCGGCAATATGCTGGTTGACCAGCCAAAGGCACTGGAAGGGATTTTTGCCGAATCGCCTGCCTTAGTTGCTGTCCACTGTGAAGACGAACCAACGGTGAGGCAAAATATGGACTATTACCGCAGTCTTTATCCACAAGCAGCTCCATCTTCTGTGCATCCGTTGATTCGAAGTGCCCGCGCATGTTTTCTTTCCACATCAAAAGCTGTTGAGCTGGCCACCCGTTACCACACACGGCTTCATGTGCTTCACCTGAGCACTGCCGACGAAATGTCACTTTTCAGCAACAAACTTCCTTTGGCCGAAAAAAAGATTACTGCCGAAGTCTGTGTTCACCATCTCTGGTTCGACGATCGTGATTATGAAGAAAAAGGCAATTTCATCAAGTGGAATCCGGCCATCAAAACCGCTGCCGACAAGCAAGCACTTTGGCAAGCCTTGGCCGATGGACGGCTCGATGTGGTGGCCACCGACCATGCTCCACATGCCCTTGTTGAAAAATTAAAACCTTATTATGAAAGTCCTTCGGGTGGGCCTTTGGTGCAGCACGCCTTAACGGCCATGCTCGATTTTTATCATCAGGGGCTTCTCACGCTTGAAGAAATCGTAAATAAAACCGCTCACAATCCGGCCATTGCTTTTCAAATCCACAAAAGAGGCTTTATTCGACAGGGTTATTACGCTGATTTTGTGCTTGTTGACCTTGATCACCCTTGGAAAGTCAGTAATGAAAACATCCGCTACAAATGTGGTTGGTCGCCTTTTGAAGGGCACAGTTTCCGCTCGGCCATCACGCACACTTTTGTCAATGGTGCACTTGTTTACGCGAACGGAAAAATCATAGAAGCCGCGAGTGCTATGCGCCTTGAATTCGATAGATGAGAAAACACATGAAACGACCGATTTTTATTGCCTTTTTGTTTAGCGCATTTATTTTTTATACCTGCAACTCAGGTCATTCGAGACAAACATCCGATAGAACGGTGGTTAGCACTTATCCCGATGGGAACCCCCAGAAGGTTTATATTGCTTCGAAAGATGCACCTCAAACGAAGCAAACAGAAATTCAATATTATCCTTCCGGACAAAAAAAGATGGAAGGGCTTTTGGTCAATGGACAACGCCAAGGCGTATGGAAATCGTATTACGAAAACGGTATGCTATGGAGCGAAGGCGAGTTTCTGAACGACCAACGGCATGGCTTTGGCCGGCTGTTTTATCCCGGAGGCCAGAAAAAAATGGAAGGCACTTATCACCAGGGCCAGCGAACCGGCGAATGGAAATGGTGGAATCCCCAGGGCGACTCAATCAGTGAGGAAGAGGCCCTGCTCATTCCTTAGAAAAAAAAACATCCTGCCACTTGTTCAAAGGCAGGATGTTTCGGTTAAAGAATATTGACAACTTATTCGCCCAAGGTAGCAACCATCACGGCTTTGATGGTATGAAGGCGGTTTTCGGCTTCGTCAAAGACCAATGAAGCCGGCGACTCGAACACTTCGTCATTCACCTCCATTGCTTCAATGCCAAATTTTTGGTAGATCTGTTCGCCAATAGCGGTTTCGCGGTTGTGGAATGCCGGCAGGCAGTGGAGGAATTTCACCCTTGGGTTTCCGGTTTTTCTGATCATCTCGCCGTTCACCTGATAGGGAAGCATAAGCTTGATTCGTTCTTCCCACACATGATCGGGTTCGCCCATCGAAACCCACACATCGGTATAGAGGAAGTCAACATCTTTCACTCCTTCGTCAACACTCTCAGTCAGAGTGATTTTTGCACCGGTTTCACGGGCAATTTCCAAGCAAACATCCACCAATTTTTGGTCGGGCCAGTTTTTTTTCGGGGCAACAGCCCTAAAATCCATTCCCATCTTGGCAGCACCCACCATCAACGAATTGCCCATATTGTTGCGCGCATCGCCGCAATAGGCAAATGCCACCTGATGCAGAGGTTTGTCGCTGTGCTCCATCATGGTGAGGAAATCGGCCAGAATCTGGGTTGGATGGAACTCATCGGTCAGTCCGTTCCACACCGGCACACCAGCGTATTTGCCCAACTCTTCAACAATTGCTTGTCCGAAACCGCGATATTCAATCCCGTCGTACATACGTCCGAGCACGCGGGCGGTGTCTTTCATGGATTCTTTTTTCCCAATCTGCGAACCGCTTGGCCCCAGATAAGTTACCCTTGCGCCCTGATCGTAAGCAGCCACTTCAAAAGCACAGCGCGTGCGCGTAGAGTCTTTTTCAAAGATAAGGGCGATGTTTTTGCCTTTCAGACGCTGTTGCTCTGTGCCGGCATATTTGGCTTTTTTAAGGTCTAAAGCAAGATTGAGCAAAAACTGAATCTCCTGAGGAGTAAAATCAAGCAGCTTAAGAAAGTTGCGGTTTCTGAGATTGAAGGCCATAAATGAGGATTTTTTGAATAATTACTGATAGTTTCTCAAACGGCAAAAGTACCAAAATTCGTGAAATCTTTCACAACACCAAAGGTGTTTTCTTGTGCACAAGACTTTTAAAAACCCTTTCAAATTGGTCGGCGCGATTTGCCTATTTTTGCAAACATCTATTGCGCCGCTCTATGAAAAAACAATTCACCATCATTCTCATTTCCCTGTTTCTCGTCATCAACACCCGCGCACAGGAGCTTACTCCCAAATATGAATGGCCTTCTGATAGCATGGTTTTACAGAAATTACACAACTGGCAGGATTGGAAATTTGGCATCATCATCCATTGGGGGCCATACAGCGAATGGGGGGTGGTTGAAAGCTGGAGTCTCTGCCCTGAAGACGAGCCCTGGTGCGCACGAAAAGGAGAACTGGCCGAGGATTACTTTTCATATAAACGAGCCTACGAAAATATCCGCTACCAGTTTAACCCAAGTGCTTTCGACCCAAAAAATGGGCTGTGGCTGCCCGGGAAGCCGGAATGAAGTACTTAGTCTTCACCACAAAACATCACGATGGCTTTTGTATGTTCGACAGTCGTTATACCGACTATAAAATCACCGACCCAAAGAGTCGTTTTTCTGTGGCAGCACATAGCGATGTAGTGAAAGCTGCGTTTGACGCTTTCCGCAACGAAGGCCTAGCTGTCGGCGCATATTTCAGCAAACCCGACTGGCATCACCCTGACTACTGGTGGCCCCGCTTTCCACCTCAGGATCGCAATGTAAACTACGACCCTGAGAAATACCCAGAGAAATGGCAGCGATTTCAGCAATTCACTTTCAATCAAATTGCAGAGTTAGTAACCCGTTATGGCCAGCTCGACCTTCTCTGGCTCGATGGCGGATGGGTGCGCCCTGCCGGCTCACTCACTGCGGAAACACTTCCATGGATTGGAAAAAATCAAT
>JBDHYV010000168.1:0-6065 GCA_039811545.1 Bacteroidales bacterium
TTACTGTACTCGTGATTGCCTGCCCGTGTGCCCTTGGATTGGCAACGCCTACCGCAATTATGGTAGGAGTTGGAAAAGGTGCCGAAAACGGGATTCTGATCAAAGATGCCGAAAGTCTGGAATTGGCCGGAAAAACTCAAGTTGTGGTTTTGGACAAAACGGGAACAATCACCGAGGGGCGGCCTGCAGTGACTGAAGCGGCTTGGATCACGGACGAAACACAAAATGTAAACGTTCTTATTGCCATCGAAAAACAATCGGAACATCCATTGGCAGAAGCTGTTGTGAATTATTTTAACGAAATAAGCCCTGCAGAAATTTCCTCTTTTGAAAGCATCACCGGCAAAGGAGCCAAGGCTTCCTTCGAAAACGAAACTTATTTTGTGGGCAATGCAAGACTCATGGAAGAAAATGGCATCGAACTTCACGATATGCTTGCTGATAAGGCTGCTGCATGGAGCAATGAAGCCAAAACAGTGATTTGGTTTGCAAACAGCAAGCAGGCTCTTTCGGTGATTGCCATAGGCGACAGCATTAAAGAGAGCTCGCCCTCTGCCGTTTCGCAATTGCAATCTATGGGAATCGAAGTGGTGATGCTCACAGGCGACAATGAAAACACAGCGCGTTCGATAGCTGCACAAACTGGCATCAAACAGTATAAATCCGAACTTTTGCCGCAAGACAAAGCCGCAGTTATCAGTGAGTTGCAAAAAAACGGCAAACTCGTGGCAATGGTTGGCGATGGCATCAACGACAGCACGGCCTTAGCCACCGCCGATGTAAGCATAGCGATGGGAAAAGGCAGTGACATCGCTATGGACGTTGCCAAAATGACCATCATCTCGTCCGATTTGGAAAAAATCCCGATGGCTGTGAAACTTTCCCGGCAAACGGTGACGACAATCAGGCAAAATCTCTTTTGGGCATTTATATACAACATCATTGGAATACCGCTTGCCGCAGGCATCTTGTTTCCTTTCAACGGTTTTTTGCTTAATCCCATGATCGCAGGAGCCGCCATGGCCATGAGCAGTGTTAGTGTGGTAAGCAACAGCTTGCGCCTGAAATGGAAAAAATAATTAAATCTATTTAATTAAAAATCAATAATTTACCATTATGGAAACGAAAGAATATCGCTTTAAAACCAACATCAACTGCGGTGGTTGCATCGCCTCTGTTTCACCTTTTCTGAACGCTGAAACACGTATTGCCGAATGGAAAGTGGATACAGCCGACAAAGACAAAGTTTTAACGGTAAAGTCGGAAGGTTTGAGTGCTGAAGAAGTGGCCAATGTGGTTCGTTCTGCCGGCTATAAGGCCGAGCCTATCGGCTAATCCCCTGCATAGATACCAATCTCGCTCAGGCAAGGTTCGGCTGCCGAAGGTAATATGCGAATACGAAATTGTGTCGTACTTACCAGTTCCGGAAGCTGAATAATACGTTGCGCGCCAATGCTGGTGGCTTGTGCAACAGGCCGCCAATCATTGTTTTCATATATATCGAATGCAACAGAATCAATCCGTTGGCCAAGTGGGATGTATTCGCGAAGGCGGATATAACGAAAAGTAACGGGTTGTTTCCATTGCAGCCGTAACTCGGCCTGACTTACCCCGTCATCGGTGGCCCAATAGGTTGAAAGATCGTCGTCAGTGAGATTTTGCAACCCAAAAGCCGGTTGAGCCTGTCTGACATTGCTGACATTTATTTCGGCTTGTTTAGCTAAATTTATGGAAAAAGTTGCTTGAAGCCATTGGCCAAAGTTTTGTAAAACAGCAACATCGTTTTGATGAAGCAGCCCGTTTTTATCGGGCGAAAGGCCAAGGTCGAGGCTTTGGCCATGGCCAACTGAACCCAGGTAAATCGTTTTTAACATTTCGACGGTTTTCACCAACGAATCCTGTTCGGCATGATAAAACCATCCCGGTCTGAGTGGCACATCACATTCGCCCGGCATCCAATATTTTCCATCTCGGTGGCCTTCAACCCCCTCGAGATAGCGGGTATCGCCGGGCACCGGCCGTTCGCTATGCAGGTTTCCTTGCGGGCTGTAAGTGGCCCAGCAGGTTTCGCCAGCCAGACCGTTTTCATTGCCAATCCAGCGGACATCAGGTCCGGCATCGCTGAAGATGCAGGCGTCGGGTTGCATACGACGTGTCATTTCCCATAAGCTATCCCAACCGTAATAGATACTTCGATCAATCTGACGATATTCTTTTGCGCCTCCATAAAATCCATCGCCACCATTGGCACCATCGTGCCACGACATGAACAACGTGCCATAGCCGGAAAAGATTTCCCGAAGCTGTTCACGATAAATTTTAACATATTCCGGGCTTCCATAATATGGATTGTTGCGATCCCAGGGGGAAACATAAATGCCAAATTTCATCCCAAGGCTGTCGCAAGCTTTCCGAAATTCCATCACCATATCGCCTTTGCCATTTTTCCACGGGCTGCGGCTGATATTGTAGTCAGTTGTTTCCGTTGGCCACAAACAAAAGCCGTCATGATGCTTGGCAACAAGAACAATTCCTTTCATACCGGCCTGTCGGGCTGCACCAACAATCTGGCCGGCGTCAAACTTAGTCGGGTTAAAAACGGCTGGGTCGGCATCACCATAGCCCCATTCTTTGCCTTGGAAAGTTGTGGGTGTAAAATGAATAAGCCCATAAAACTCCGTTTCGTGCCAGCGCAACTGCCTCTCGCTTGGCAATGCACCAAAAGGTTTGGGTTCATGAACGGGTGTACATCGAATCAATAATAGAGGAAAAATGAGGAAAAAAAGCAAGCACTTCATGTGGTTCTGTAGGTTTTTAAGGCTCATCAAAGGTAGGCAAAAAGCAGTCAGAATCAAGAGGTCAATACGTTTGTTGATTAAAGTAGCCCGTTACCTGAATCCTCATCTTTGAGGAAGAAAGAGTTAAGTCAGCTTTTCTATTTTTGCCAAAATTTTCTGATGACGAAGCAAACATCCGAGACCCAAACAGCCTATTTGATCCTTTATGCCTTGAGCATATCGCATCTGCTTAACGATACTTTGCAATCGCTCATCCCTTCGATTTATCCCATCGTCAAAGAAAATTATCAACTTACATTTTCACAAATCGGATTAATCACGCTTACTTTCCAACTCACGGCCTCTTTGTTTCAGCCGCTTGTAGGTTTATATACCGACAAAAAACCACAACCTTTTTCGCTTGCCGTGGGAATGAGTTTTACGCTTGTGGGCCTCATTGCGTTATCATTTGCGAATCATTTCTATTTTCTTCTCGTTTCGGTTGCTATGATTGGCACAGGCTCTTCGATTTTTCATCCTGAAGCCTCGCGTATGGCCCATGCGGCATCTGGAGGCAGGCGAGGCTTTGCGCAATCGGTTTTTCAGGTAGGAGGGAATGCCGGAAGCTCGTTTGGTCCGCTACTTGCGGCCTGGATTGTTGTGCCTCACGGACAACGGAGCATTTTTTGGTTTACGGCCATCGCCTTCACGGCCATCATGGTATTGCGTTTCGTGGGAAGTTGGTATCAACAGAATGTTTTGCCAATGCGTAAAACTAAACAGCATTCGGCAAGTTTGCATGAATTAGCTTTACCCCGAAAAAAGGTCATCAAAGCCGTTGCAATCTTGCTTGTGCTGATTTTCTCAAAATATTTCTACATAGCGAGCCTGACAAGCTATTTCACTTTTTATCTGATGGACAAGTTTGATGTTTCGGTTCAACGGGCGCAGATTTACTTGTTTGTGTTTTTATTTTCGGTGGCGGCAGGCACATTTTTTGGTGGCCCGGTGGGCGACAGGATTGGCCGTAAATATGTGATTTGGGTTTCTATTCTGGGTACTGCGCCTTTTGCCTTGTTGTTGCCACATGCAAACCTTTTTTGGACCAGTGTTTTGATTATCCCCATTGGATTTATTCTGGCTTCGGCTTTTTCAGCAATACTTGTCTATGCCCAAGAACTGATACCCGGAAAAGTTGGGTTAGTTTCGGGCTTGTTTTTTGGTTTTGCCTTTGGAATGGGGGGATTGGGTTCGGCACTTATTGGCAACCTGATTGACAAAACCAGCATTGAGTATGTTTATTCGCTTACGGCATTTCTACCGCTCATCGGCTTTATAACGGCTTTTTTACCCAATTTGCATCATGCCAGTAAAGCTTAAGCAGCCGAACGCGCAGGCACAAATGCCACAATATAAACTGCAACGAATAGGCTTATAACCGAAGCAATTACAAGCGCGGCTGCCGATCCGAACCGAAACCATATAAGACCTGTCAACGTGCTGGCTATCATGGTGCTGATGCTTTGAAATGCCGTAAAAGTTCCTATGGCAGTTGCAGTTTCTTCGCGTGGAATAATGTTGGTGATCCAGGCTTTCGAGATTCCATCGGTGGCAGCAGAAAAAAGCCCATAAGAAAAGAAAAATATATAAAATGCCATCGGTTCCGAGGCAAAGGCAATACCACTGTAACTAAGCGAAAACAGTATCAGCCCAACGGTAAAAATCACTTTGAAGCTGGTGCGGTCGGCCAGAATCCCTAATGGGAAGGAGCATAGCGCAAAAATAAGATTGTAAAAAACATAAAGGCTGATAACGTTCGCATCGTCGAGTCCTGATTCTTTAGCCTTGAGCAGCAGAAAAGCATCGGAGCTATTGACAAGCGCAAAAACAAGAAAGCCAATAACCAACCGTTTATAGCTGGAATGGCTTATTTTCCAATACTTTACAAACGAAAACAGTGAAATACCACCGGATGTTTGTTTCTGTTTTGCTTTTTTGTCGCGAAGCAACATCGAAGCCGCCACAGCAAGCAGCCCCGGAACAAAAGCGATGAAAAACAGTGTTCTGTAATCAGTTGGATGCCACTGAAGATAAACCAAAGCCAGCAAAGGGCCCAATACTGCCCCTAAAGTGTCCATCGAGCGATGAAAACCAAACACTTTCCCTTTTGTTTTGGCTGTGGCCTCATCCGAAAGCAGCGCATCGCGCGCAGCAATCCGTATTCCTTTCCCAAAACGATCTAAAGTGCGGGCAAAAAATACCCATAATGGCCACACAAAAACCGCCATCAAAGGTTTCGACAAAGTACTCAAGGCATAACCGGCTTGCACAAAAGGAACCCGCCGGCCGCGGCTGTCGGAGAGTTTGCCAAAATATCCCTTACTCAGACCGGCCACAGCCTCGGCCACTCCTTCTAAAACCCCAATCAGAACGACCGAGAAACCAATGTTTTTTAGGTATATTGGCAAGACAGGATAAAGCATCTCGCTGGCCATATCAGCAAACAAACTGACTATAGATAAAATCCAAACGGTTTTGCTGATGGTTTTCATTGCAGAAATGTTGGATAAAAAAACAACAAGCGGTTTGTCAGTGCCCAGAAGGGATTATTTAGCCCGATAAAATTCAGACAATTGCTGACAACCGCTTGTTGCAGTGCGAGTTACTGGGATTTTGTAATTAATTTCCGGGTCTTCCGGCTGCAATACGTTTGCTTTGTTCAATAGATTGAAGCGCGAGATATTTATCACCAAATTTGGCAAGATTATCAATTTCCTTGTCATATTGGTCAAAATGGCGTTCCTCGTCATCAACCAAGGTTTCAAAAATCTTTTTTGTTGCCGAGTCGGCATTCTGTGCACACTCTATCGCCCAATGGTTGTAGTCGTTGGCACTTTCAGTCTCCATCTGAGCAGCTAATTCGAGCATCTCTTTCACGTCGTGGATGCGTTTAACTTCGTGTCCAACTTTCATCTCAACCTCGCCTTTGAGGAAAAGAATGCGCTCGGCCAAGGTTTCAACGTGCATCATCTCTTCGATTGCCGTGCGTTTGAACAAGCCCGAAAGCAGTTCATAACCCTGGTCATCGCAATGAAAATGAAAATACATATACTGGTGAACGGCCGAAAGTTCATCGGCAATAGCTCTGTTGAGCAACTCAATACTTTTTTCTTTCATAATCTGAAAATTAATTATTTATTGTTAATAGATTGAATACGTGTATATTACAATGTTTCATTATTTCTTTAACCGCTTCATATAACCTTCGAATATGAATCAGCCAAGCTG
>JBDHYV010000169.1:0-6048 GCA_039811545.1 Bacteroidales bacterium
ATCGTCGGCCATGAAAAGAATGTTGTTGCGCCATTCGCCGTTTTTGGAACTGTTGCGTTCAAGATAATGTTTCACCTTATCCACCATCACACGGGCATCGGTGGCCGTACTCACCGGAAATCGGCCAATGCCAATATTGAGCCCGCCGGTCATTTCAAATCCTTCGTTTTGGTCTAAAAGCCCAAAGTAATCATCGCTCACATAACTGTATGAGTTTGTTAATGAGCTACTTGCCTGATAAGTGGGTACGATGTTGGTATTGCTTTCCACCCGGTTTTTATAGTCGTATGAGCCATCGCCAAACAATAAAAGGTAGGCCAAATTGCCGCCACTTTTGCTGTACACCATACGCACAAAATCCCGAATGGCGGTAATGTCGGCAATTCCGCTGCCAAACTCATTGTAGATTTCGTCTAGGTTGACAACCACGCTGTTCAGGCCGTCGTCGGCATAATGGGCCGATGCTAACTCTTGGGCATAAGCTAAAAACATCGGCGGTGCCACAATCACCATGTCGGCGGCATCAATAGCGTGGAGGTTCTGATTAGCTACGGCTTTGAAACCGGCGGGCTGCATGGCGTTGTCCGGATCAAAAATGATATAGGAGCGAAGGCTGTCCGATGTTGCCTTGAAACTCAGCTCGATGCCTGCTGTGTCGAATGACTGGGCTGCGGGCAAAAGTGGATTCGTTACGTCCCAGAGCATGAGCCCGCCGTGGTTGCCTTGCACTTTAAAACGGGCTACCCCGTTGGTCATCACCACCTCGGGATTGCTGAAAAAAAGCTGCGTACTCCGATGATACACTAACTGACACCAGGCTTCAAGCCGAAGATAGCCTAGCCAGGCTTTGGCATTGTCGTTTTGTGCGTTGATTTTCAGTTCGATGTCAATGTCTGGTTGGCTCGACTCAAAAGAAAGATTCCTCGTTATTTCCCATGCGAAGGTGGTGCTTTCGGGGCTAAGCTGAACAAAAGCTGCACCATTTATAATAGGTGTGCCGTTGGCCTTTGCATTGAAGCTGAAAGATTCGGTAACGCTTCGCCCGGCAATCTCCATCTCAAAACGCACAGGCCGAGTGATTTGCCTGTCGGGAAAATTAAAATGAAACTGAGCCTCCGGTGCTTCGGTGGTCAGTTCCTCCCCATACCATTCTTTCCCCGAAAGGATAAGGTTGACAAGGTCGCGTTCGTGAACAAGATGCCTTAAATAGTGAGTGGTTTCTTTCATCGGCAACGATTCGGGCTGAACCTTCTGTTCCAAACGCCGGCCTGGACGCGAAAGCACCGTCAGAAAATAATAATTGGTATCACTGTAATAATGAATCTGATGCAAAAAACGGTTGTTTTGCCATTGCCATTGGGTGGTGCCTTCACCGTAAAAATAAAGAATATCGCCAGCGTCAAAATGGCCATCGTTTTCGCCTTCGATAAAGATGGCGTTCTCAAAAAGATCGTCATAACGAGTTGCACTGTTGGCTTCGGGAAGCATCTGCCCACCATTGCCAAAAATGGCAAGATTCCGGGGGTCAATGGTCGCCGCATCAAAACCCATCTGTTGCAATAGGCTCATATCAATTTTGTGAACACCGGTCTGTGTTACAGCAATTTTTACCCATTGACCCGTAGCCAACACAGAGCTGCCGGCATAAGTTGCCGGATTATCACCCTGTTCTGTTGCTACCGCAGCAGCGCTATTTTCTTGCGAAAATGCCGAAACTGATGCCATAAACAACAGCAGCATAGCAAGAAAATGAACATTGGTAGCTGATGAAATGCAGCCTTTGAAGGTCTTCACCATTTTACGAAGTTAGTAATACAACAGCTTTGACATCGCTACGGCTTTTTTGCCCTTAGTATTGGCAACAAGCAGGCGGTAAAGATACAAACCTTTTGCTATTGGTTTTCCGTTTTCAGCTTTTCCGTCCCAAACAATGGGCAGGGTGGAGTAGCCGTTGTTGAACTGATTTTCGCTGCGTAAGGTTCTGATGTGCTGCCCGGTGGTGCTGAAAATCTGAATTTCTACATCCAAAGGTTCAGCCGATTGGTTGTGGCTGACCACAAAAGAGGTGGTTTCGGTGAAAGGGTTGGGAAAGTTTCTGGCATCTTCTATTTTCAACGACTGCGATGGAATCACTTCAAACTCAATGCTCTGGGTCGAGGAGTTGTTAAACACATCCCAGGCTTTTACATTCAGTTGATATTTTCCGGCTTTGAGGTTTGCAAACGGATATACGACAGTGCCTTCGGTGGAAGAGTTGAGTTTTCCGACAAAAAACTCATTCAAAATGGCATATACATCGCTTGGACCACTCAGGCTGGCCACTAAGTCGTGTCCGATGCCTGAACCGGTGGTATTGATCCCGTTTTCGTCGGAAAGCAGGGCAAGCAACCTTGGATTCTCATCCGTAAATCCACCATTGACAAAATTGGTGTCGCCAATATAAAGTTTAATCTCGGGGCCGTTGTGGTCTTCGATGCTGCTGTTGCTGAAACCTCCAACCTGAAAATCTTCAAAATATCCTTGCGCATCGGTTTGGCTATCGGTGGCATAATAACTTATACGCCCGGTTCCGTATTGATAAGAGATGTCTTTAGGAATGATGAAACTAAACTCAAAATGCCCGTTTCGCACCTCTACTGTGCTTTTGTTCAGCACACTTGAACGTAGTAGGAAATTTGCCTTTGGCCCTTGGTCGCCGTATGTTTCAACCCGGTTTTCTTTGTCGAAAACGGTGGCATAAAGTTTTCCGTTGAAAGTGTTGAGAAGCTGTCCTTCACGGTTGGTAATGATGCCTCTCACCGTAACGCGGTCTAAGGCTTTCAGGGTGTCGGTCAGGGTTTCTGCAGGCTGACCGTTAATGTGGGTTGTCATTACTTTTTCGTGCGGAAAACTGAGCTGCAATGCAGGGTCGCCCAAGAGGACGAACTTACGGTCGTTAGCATCTCCTGCGAGTTTGGATTTTCGGATTACATCGCCAAAGCGGGCGTATTCTCCGTTTTCACGTTTGAAAATGTTGTTTTGAAAAATTGCCCTGTTCAGCCGCAGATTGCTGATTGAATAAGTGGCCCGTGCTGTCGTAAACATAGCAATTGCGCCTCCGTAAGGGTTGAGGAAAACCATCTCGCCAGCCGACTGTCGCTGGGCATCGTCGTAGCGCGAAAATTCGCAGGTGGCCGTGATGAAGATGGGGAGCTTGTTGCGGTTGCGCCAGCTTCGGATATCGGCAATTTCTAAAATGCGTTCCTCGGCCCAACCTACCTCGCCTCCATGGCCGGAATAGTTCATCACCAGGGTGCCACGCTCCATCTTGCGGTTGATAGCCTCGTTCACATCGGGAGCCTTCTGCCCGCCCGGAGTGGCCACCTGACGGTAGGCATCCAAATGAATCTTGTCAAGATTAAAATCGGGATATTCGCTGCGTAGCAACGATGCCACACTCTCCGAATCGGTGAGATGGGTGTTTGAATCGCCATCATCAGAAATTAGGGTGATCTCGTTGCGCCACGGGCTCCTTACCTCGTCATCGCCCGAAAGATAGCGCACTATCTTGTCCACAACTTGCTGTGCTTCAGTAACAGTAGCAACCGGAAAACGCCCGATACCAATGTCGAGCAAATTGTTGGTGCCGACACCCTCATTGCTATCCAAATAGCCGAAAAAATCATCGGTAGCGATAGAGTAAAGCATGCTCACCGAGTTGACCGACTGAAAAGTCGGGACAAAGTTGGTGTTACCTGCAATACGATCTTTAAAATCGAAAGAAGCATCGCCGAAAAGGAGAAGATATTTCAACTCTTTTCCGGGAGTGCTCTGGGTATAAAGCAAACGGGCAAAATCGCGGATAGCCGCAATGTCTTGCGCTCCCGAGCTAAACTCGTTGTAGATGAGTGTAGGAGTGGTTACGAAAACCGATAATCCACTTTGATTGTGGTGGATGTTGGCTAAACGTTGGGCTTGCTCCATAAAATCTGGATGCGTAACAATCAGATAATCAATGTCTCTAATCCCGTGAAGGTTTTGATTGCCCACTTTTTCCACTTTCTCAACGCTTAGATAACTCTTGTTGTCGAATGCAATGAAACGGCTGACAATGTTGGCATCGGTCTTAAATTTGGCGGTACTGCCCGAAAATTGCAGGCTCACTTTTTGGGGGTTGACGGCTTCGGTGATGTCCCAGACTTCGACTCCCGAAGCTTGGGCAAGCTGCATCTCCACCAAGGTGTTACCGGCAAGAAGGGTGTTGTTGAAATGCATCTGGGAGTCGCTGAAAACAAGGCTGCGCCATGCGTTCACACTGATATAGTCGAGCCAGCCGCGGGCCGAATTGATCGAACGATTGTAGGTGAGCGCAACATTCACCTTGCCCGCCGAAGGCTTGAAGGTGCGAACAAGGCCGTTTTCGGTAGCCCATTCATAACTTGTGGCATTGGTGGCTTCCATCGGCAGGGTCTGGTTGATTTGGTTGTCAACCACTACCTGAAAAGCAGAAGGCGCAAAAGCACGGGCGGCAAGCTGTACATCTAAACGTGCATCATAATCAGCCAGAATGTCCGGAAAAGTGAAGGAATAATTTCTCGAAAGCGTAACATCAAACAAATCGCCAAACCAGGTGCGTCCGGTGTTGGTGAGGTTATACAGATCCTGCTCAACCAACTGATAATCTAAAAAACGGTTGACTTCTGACGATACAACGCCTTCCGTATGTGTGGTTTGCAGCCTTTTACCTGCCTCAGAGCCGATTGTGATGTAATAATAGGCGAAGTCATCGTAATAATTCGGACGATGGCTGAAAAATCCGTTGGTCGGGTTATAGTCCCAAACCAATGGACCCTGACCGTAAAATAGAATAGAATCGCCCGTCTCCATCACGCCATCGGCTTCGCCCACAACGACAATCCGATTTTCGACAAGGTCGTCGTAACGCGAAACGGCATTGCTTTCGGGAAGTGTGCCGCCTCCGTTGCCAAAAAGCCTCAGTTTGCGCGGGTCAATACCTGCGGGATGTAGCCCAATCGCCTGAAGGTCGGAATAACTTATTTTGTAAATACCACTTTGCCTGATACGAATCTTATACCAATCGCCTTGGGCTAGCACCGAACGATCAGCCGCCGGACTCCCTTTCTTAGGCTCTGAGGTGTCGTATTCATAGAAGTAAACAAGCTCAAAATCAATCAGTTTCTCGATGAGGCCGGTCTCAGTGTTTTTTCGTAGAGGCAGGATCTCAGTGTAGGCAAACGACTGGTCTTTGCCTGTCATCTGCCGGAGCATGAGCGGAAATTCAGACGAAAGTACCCCGTTTTCAAAAATATCTGTTGCCTCTTTTTCGATGGTCATGGTTTTTTCAACGATAAGACGACACGAAACGCGAATGGCCTTATCGAAAAGGGCGATGCGATCGCTGAAAACCGGCAAAGAGGGAAAGTGTGCAGAAATTGAACTTAAGTTATCGGGCAAACCATCACCGGAAGCTTCAAAATGGCGGCTGTCGGCACTCCATTCCAAATGAATTTTACGCTGTTGTAAAAGCTCCTGCGAATGTAGTTTGTTATACGATAGTATGATAATAAGAATGTATAAAGTGCGCTTCATCTTGTTCAAAGGTTATCGTCGGGATAATGAATGACAAACAAGCAAAAATACAAAAGGTTGATTTGCATTTTTTGCTTTGTTGTACAGCCTCTCCTTAAAAATATAAAGTTATCCGAAAAACGAAGAACTGCTTCAAATATTGTACGCCCTCTATGAAGACCCATTTTTCAAGGATGAATTTTTCTTCAACCCGTTGTGGGCGAAATTACCGAAATTCAGAAGCGATTATTCAACGAAATCTGTTACATTTGCAACAAATTTGTTATGGCTACTTTTTGAGACGAGGCCGCTCTTTTGCGGTGAACATCTGGCCAATATGGCTGAAAAGTAGGTTTTTAACAGATTTCGCACTCCAAAACGCGACAATTGCACAAAAAACACAGGCCGTTTTCAGTTAGGAGAGTGATTTTTTCTTGAACGATGGAAGTCAACAATAAAAAAATGAAGAAAACACGCATC
>JBDHYV010000170.1:0-5960 GCA_039811545.1 Bacteroidales bacterium
TATATAATTAGGTATTAAAATTTCTTTCGGGTCGCAATTTTGGATTTTGCAAAGGTATAGCATTTAAGGCGCATTAAACAAAAACCATGATTATTCGTTGTGAAATTATGGGCAAAAAAGTAATTTTCATTTTCATAGGTTTAGGACTTCACTTCAACATTATGGCACAAAAAACGGAAACAATTACGTTAGGCGGGGGTTGCTTTTGGTGTACGGAAGCAATATTTCAACGCGTTAAAGGAATTACCAAAGTGGAATCGGGCTATTCAGGCGGAAAAATAAGCCGACCGACTTATCGCGAAGTGAGTTCTGGATTGACCGGTCATGCCGAAGTAATACAACTTTCATACGACCCACAAGAGATTTCGTTAGAAAATATTTTAGAGATTTTCTGGAAAACCCACGATCCAACCACGCTTAACCGCCAAGGTGCTGATATCGGTACACAATACCGTTCGTTGATTTTTTATCACAATGAGCAGCAGAAACAAACGGCTACAGAAATCAAACAATTGCTTGAGCAAGCTCAAATTTGGGATAAACCCATTGTAACAGAGATTTCAGCTTTCACAAATTTTTATGTGGCCGAAAATTATCACCAAAACTATTTTGATGACAACCCAAATCAGCCGTATTGCCAGTTTGTCATCGTACCAAAACTACAGAAGTTCACTAAGCTGTTTTCTGAATATAAGAAAGATGATTAATGCATTATGCTGATTGACAATTAGATTGTTTGAATTCAAATTATTTTCACAATTCAAATGTCAGATAATTAATATTATGTTAAATATACCAATTTGACAGTTTTTTTTTAAAAAAACTGATTTATTAAAAAATTAAACGGCCCTCCTTTTATCGTCGGAGAGCCGTTTAATTTTATGTGTAAAAGGCCTGTCTTCCTATTCTTCGAGTTTTTTCAACTCATCGTTCATTTTGAAGCGCGTGTAGATTGATTTCAGCACCTGGATTGTTTCCTGATTTCCTGGCTGCAATTTGTTTGATTTTTCCAGATAAGGTAAAGCTTCTTTAATCAACACGTTAGCGTCTTCTGTAAGTTTATCGTATTCTTTTGTTTCGGTAAGTGGCAGATCGTTTGCTTTCACTTGCAGTTTGTTAGATTCGTTAATATACAGTGCTCCAAGGTTATAGATAACATCGTAATATTCAGGGCTCAGCTCGATTGCTTTTTTGTAATAATGCACTGCTTTTTCCAGATCATACAATTCCGGCTTAGTATCATCGCCATAAATGGTTCCCAAAACAAAGAATATTGAATAGTTTGTTGGGTCGCTTTCAGTAAGTTTAATTAATTCATCCACAACTTTAGCACCTTGACCCATTGAAAGATAGGCGTTTATTTCTTCGAGAATGAGTCCTGGATCGTTAGGATACAGCTCTCGGCCTTGTGCAAGTGCATTGAGCATTTTGTCTTGATCGTGCATTCCGCGATACACTGCGGCCAAGCTACGATACAAGTCGGGTTCGTTAAAACCTAGGCCTTTTAGTTGGGTATAATAATTCAGAGCCTCATCAAAGTGTTCGCCTCTGAGTGAAGCCAATCCGGCGTTGAGCAATGCGAGGGTATCCACTTTTTTGTTCAACTGAGCCACTTCGAATGATTTATGGAAGTCGCCTGCGGCCAACTTGAACTCATCTTTACTTCCAGAGCCTGTGGCTGCATTAAAATGATCCACACCTTTAGCGAAATACTGTTGGCCAATGGCATCAATGCGCGGAATGATATCTTCGGCCTGTTTCATTTTATCTTGTGGATCCAATTCTAAAGCTTTCTGAAACGATTCAAGGCTTTTTTCGAGAGCTTGAGGGTCGAGGCCGGCAAACTGGTCAGAAAACACGATATTCAGGTAGATAATACCCCTGTACATCCATGTTTTGGCATCATTCATGGTTTTTTCATTCAGGATGGCCTTATCAATGGCTTCACGGGCTTTGTCGTACTGTCCGTTTTTATTGAACATAAAGGCACTGGTTCGTTCTTTGGTCTGGCCAAACAACGAGGTCGTTGCCAATACGATGGCCAGCATCATCATTACTTTTTTCATGCTTATTGGTTTAAAATTTATTAGGTTTTGATTTACATCTTTCATGCCAATTTATTGAATGTCGGTATTTTCATCCGAAACAATTTCGTTATTATCCAGCATATCAGTCGTTTGATCTTCTTCTTCTTCGATAGTAACCTTAGCTACGGCAGCGATTTCATCGTTCGATCTCAGGTTGATGAGTTTCACTCCTTGGGTGGCACGTCCCATCACTCGAAGTCTTTCGACGGCAATGCGGATGATGACACCTGATTTATTGATAATCATTAGGTCATCGGCATCGGTAACCTCTTTTATTGCGATTAGGTCGCCGGTTTTTTCTGTAATATTCAGTGTTTTCACACCTTTACCTCCCCTGTTTGTAACGCGGTAGTCGTTCAGATCGGAACGTTTTCCGAAGCCTTTTTCGGAGACGACGAGAATGTTAAGATCTTCATTTTCAAGGCAAATCATTCCTACAACTTCATCCTTATCGTGTCCCAATGTGATACCTCTCACGCCTGAAGCATTGCGTCCCATAGGTCTGACGGTACTTTCGTTGAAGCGGATGGCTCTTCCCGACCGCAAGGCCATGATTACTTCATTGTTGCCATTGGTGAGGCGAGCTTCGAGCAACTCATCGCCTTCGCGAATGGTGATGGCGTTGATGCCATTCTGTCGTGGTCTGGAATACGCTTCGAGACTGGTTTTTTTGATTACTCCTTTTTTGGAACACAGGATGATGAAATTGTTTTCGATATAGTTCTCATCCTTCAGGTTCAGCACATTGATATAAGCTTTCACCTTGTCTTCCGGGTCAATGTTGATCATATTCTGTATGGCTCTTCCCTTGCTGGTTTTGGTTCCTTCCGGGATCTCGAACACCCTCATCCAGAAACACTTGCCTTGTTCGGTGAAAAAGAGCATATAGTTATGATTTGTGGCAATAAAGAGGTGTTCGATAAAATCTTCATCGCGGGCTTCAGAGCCTTTGGCTCCAAAGCCTCCCCTTGATTGTCGACGATATTCACTCAGTGCTGTTCTTTTTATGTAGCCCAGATGCGAAATGGTGACTACTACTGCTTCGTCGGCAATAGTATCTTCGATTTTGAAATCGTCAGCAGCATAAACAATGGTTGAGCGTTTTGCATCGCCGTATTTTTCTTTGATTGCCAACATTTCATTTTTGATGATTTCAAACCTAAGTGTTTCACTTCCAAGCACTTCATTGTAATAGGCAATCATTTTGAGGATTTCATCATATTCCTCTTTAATCTTTTGTATCTCGAGTCCGGTGAGGCGTTGCAGTCGCATTTCGAGGATTGCCTTAGCCTGAATTTCGGAGAGGTTGAACGATTCCATCAAACCGATACGAGCTTCTTCGGGGTTTTTGCTTTTTCGGATCAGTTCTATAACGGCATCAATGTTATCGAGGGCGATGATCAAACCTTCGAGGATATGTGCGCGTTTCTGCGCTTCGGTCAGGTCGAAGCGGGTTCGGCGCACCACAACTTCGTGGCGGTGTTCGACGAAATAATGAATCAAGTCTCTCAGGTTCAATGTGCGCGGGCGTCCGTTGACGAGAGCCACGTTGTTCACGCTGAAACTTGTCTGCAAGGCAGTCATCTGGTAAAGTTTATTGAGCACAATATTGGGAATTGCATCCCTTTTCAGCTCATAGACGATACGCATTCCGTTGCGGTCCGATTCATCACGGATGTCCGAAATGCCTTCAAGTTTACGGTCGTTAACTAAGTCGGCAGTTTTTTTAATCATATCAGCCTTATTTACCTGATATGGGATTGAGGTTACCACAATCCAGTCGCGCCCACCGTGTTCTTCAAAGTTGGCTTCTCCACGCATCAGCACACGTCCGCGGCCTGTCTCGAAAGCTTCTCGTACGCCTTCATAGCCATAGATGATGCCTCCGGTAGGAAAATCGGGTGCTTTGATATAATTCATCAACTCCTGAACGGTGATGCTTCGGTCGTCAATATAGGCTACGATACCATCTATCACTTCCGAGAGGTTGTGAGGCGGCATATTGGTGGCCATTCCCACAGCGATGCCGCTAGCTCCGTTCACCAACAAATTGGGTATCAAGGCAGGCAGTACGGTGGGTTCGGTGAGCGAGTCATCGAAATTTAGCTGAAAGTCAACCGTATCTTTTTCAATGTCGGCCAACATCTCTTCTGCGATTTTGCGAAGGCGGGCTTCGGTATAACGCATCGCTGCCGGGCTGTCGCCATCAATGGAGCCGAAGTTTCCCTGACCATCCACCAATGGATAGCGCAGCGACCAATCCTGGGCCATACGCACCATCGCATCGTAAACTGAACTATCTCCGTGAGGGTGGTATTTTCCGAGTACCTCCCCTACTATTCTGGCCGATTTTTTATAGGCGCGATTAGATAGCACACCCAGATCGAGCATTCCATACAACACTCGGCGGTGCACGGGTTTCAACCCATCGCGTACATCAGGTAGGGCGCGCGAAACAATAACCGACATTGAATAATCAATGTAGGCCGATTTCATCTGGTGCTCTATATTGACTTTTACAATCTTCTCTCCTTCAAGTTCTTCTTTCATTCACAAAAATATTTCCTCCAATATCGGAGGGGATAAAGAGGTGCAAAAATAGAAAAAATATGCCAAAGGTGTCCTATTTTGTGCATTAATTCCTGTCAAAAAAGCAGAAGTAGTCTTCTTTTGTACTTTCTCAGTTTTGTCAGAGTGCCAATTATTAGCCCAATCATCATTAACACGGAAGTGTTGATACTTTTTGTCAGCCGAACAAAGTTGGACTACTTTTTGTTGTTACTTTTGATTTCCAAAATAACCCTACTGAAGAAAGACCATTTATGGATGCAAAATTTTCCCCACAAGTGAAGGATATTCTGACTTTCAGCAACGAAGAGGCAGCACGTCTGGGAAATAACTATATCGGGCTTGAGCATTTATTTTTAGGAATTGTCCGCCAAGGCGAGAGCAAAACCATAAGAATTTTGCAAATTTTGGATGTTGACATCGAGAGTTTTCGCAAAAACATTGAAAATGCCATCCGCAATCCCGATCCTCTCAACGCCGTGGTAGCCAATATCCCATTGATGAAACAAACCGAACGCGCACTCAAGTTTACTTTTCTGGCAGCTAAAGAGTTGAATTCAGATATTATTCACACCGAGCATCTTATGATTGCCATTCTGCGCGACAGGAATAATCTTGTTACCCGGAAGCTCAACGGGATGGGTGTTAACCTGTCGGCTTTCAAAGACGAGCTTAAATTTTTTACAGGCAGCACCGATAGCCAATCATCACAGCCTCGTGCTGAATTTTCGAACGATCCATCGGGAGAAGAAGACGAAATTCGTCAGGGCGGTTCATCGGCCAAAAAGTCAGGTGACAGCAAATCCAAGACTCCCGTGTTGGATACTTTTGGTCGCGACCTTACTCGTGCTGCCGAAGAGAATCGTCTCGACCCAATTGTCGGACGCGAAAAAGAACTTGAGCGCGTAGCACAAATCCTGAGCCGGCGCAAAAAAAACAATCCCATCCTCATCGGAGAACCCGGTGTTGGGAAGTCGGCCATAGCTGAAGGCCTCGCCTTGCAGATTATCCAGCGCAAGGTATCGAGGGTACTTTTCAATAAGCGCATCATCATGCTCGATTTGGCCTCATTAGTGGCCGGAACCAAGTATCGCGGCCAGTTTGAAGAGCGCATGAAAGCCGTTTTGAACGAGATTGAGAAAAATCCGGATGTCATTCTTTTTATTGATGAGATTCATACTATTGTAGGAGCAGGCAATGCCAGCGGCTCGCTCGATGCCTCCAATATGTTCAAACCTGCACTGGCGCGGGGCGAACTGCAGTGTATCGGTGCCACAACCCTTGATGAGTATCGCCAGTACATTG
>JBDHYV010000171.1:0-5951 GCA_039811545.1 Bacteroidales bacterium
GCTGGCTGCTAGCAGCGAAGCATTGGATGCTTTCCGTATGGTTGGAAAGAGCACGAGTTCTCCAACTTTCATTGACAGGTCGTAATGCTCTTTTTCATAGCCAAAAGCACCGGCCATCCCACAACAACCCGAAGGAATCTCTCTGACTTTAAAGCCTTTGGGCAGGCCAAGGATTTTCAATGCGTCATTTGTGCCCGTTAATGATTTCTGCTGGCAATGGCCATGATAAAGCACTTCTTTATCTTCCAAATTAAATTGTCCACTGTGAATCAACCCCTTATCCATTGCCTGCGCCAAAAACTCCTCAATCGTAAAACAGTTTTTTGCAAGCATCAGTGCTGATGATTTCAACGATTGTTCCACCAGATCGGGGTATTCATCACGAAACGAAAGGATGGCTGAGGGTTCAATGCCTACAAGTGGTGTTTCGGCAGTAATCAGATCCTTCAAAAGAAGGATATTCGCATTGGCTATTTTTTGGGCTTTTCGCAAAAAACCTTTGCTGATAAAAGTGCGTCCACTAAGGTGATGACGCGGAATAACAACCTCAAACCCAAGCTTTTCGAGCAAAAGAATGGTTTTTATTCCGACTTCGGTATCGTTGAAGCGCGAAAACTCATCGTTGAAAAGATAGACTTTCCCGTTTGTCGTCGGGTTCTGTGCTTTTGTTTTTTTCTTTTCAAACCATTTTTCGAGGGTGATTCCATAAAGTTTCGGGAGGCTCCTTTTTGGCGAAAAACCAATTAATCTTGATAATGACTTAGAAATGATACGATTACTTAAAAGAAAATTGGTCAGTTGTGGAAAATAACTTCCAAGATGGTTTATTGTGCTGATGTAGGCGATCAATCGGGCGCGAAATGGAATGCCATTCGCATCGTAATAATGTTGCAAAAACTCGGCTTTGAGCTTGGCCATATCCACACTGCTCGGGCATTCCGATTTGCATGCTTTGCACGAGAGACAGAGATCCATTGCTTGAAAGATCTCCTGATGGTCGAACGGATTGGGTTTATTGCTTCGGGTTAAAAACTCGCGCAGGATATTTGCCCTTGCACGGGTAGTGTTTCGTTCGTTGCGAGTGGCCATAAAGGAAGGGCACATGCTCCCACCAATTGCTTCAGTTTTGCGGCTCACTGCCGTTCCGTTACATTTTTCGGCTGCCCTCAGGATTCCCAAATCGTGCGAAAAATCGAGCACAGTTTCGATTTCGCGTGTTACTTGCCCGGGTTCATAGCGCAACGAACTGTTCATTTTGGGTGTATCCACAATCTTGTTCGGATTGAAGATGTTATGCGGATCCCATCGTGCCTTGATTTGTTTGAGAATCAGATAATTTGTTTCGCCAAGCATGAGTGGGATGAATTCGCCGCGCAGGCGTCCGTCTCCATGTTCACCACTGAGCGAACCTTTGAACTGTTTCACCAAACGGGCTGTTTCGAGTGCTATCGCATAAAAAAGTTCTACATCTTCGGGGTCTTTGAGATTAAGAATTGGCCGCAAATGTAGCTCTCCGGTGGCAATATGGGCGTAATAAACACAACTCTTTCCGTAATGTGACAGCATTTTGTCGAATGCCTCAATATAATCGGGCATATTCCTTGGATGCACGGCAGTATCTTCGATTACGGCCACCGGTTTGGCATCGCCCGGCATATTGTTGAGGACACCCAGTCCTGCTTTGCGCAGCTCCCAAACCTTGCCAATATCGGCTCCTGTGATGAGCGGGAAAGCATAACCATATCCGGCTTCAAGCAGGGCCTCACGGGTTTTTGCTGCTTTAAGCTCCACTTCTTCCATCGTTGCTTCGGCAAATTCGGCAATCAGCAGAGCACCGGGATCACCCTCAATGAAAAAGCGGTTTTTATTCTGATTAATATTTTCTTTGGTGAGATCCAATACTGTTTTATCCATCAGCTCAATAGCCACTGGATTGAATTTCAAGGCGATAAGATTTGCTTCGAGGGCTTCTCGCACATGCTGAAGATGCACAACCAAAAGGGCTTTATTTTTCGGCGGTAGTTGCACCAAATTGAGTTTAATTGCAGTGCTAAAAGCAAGGGTGCCTTCGGAGCCTGCTAGAAGTTTACAAAAGTTGAAAGCCTCTTTTCCGGAAGTGAAAGCTTCTGTTTCGAGCAACAAATCAATCGCATAGCCGGTGTTTCGGCGTTTGAGGCCGGGGTCAGGATAATGATTGCGTATCTCGTCCTGGTTTTCGGGCTTTGACAATATTTCACGGATTTGCGAATAAAGCGAGCCTTCAAACGAATCAAGCCAACATTTCTGGTCAAACTCCTCGATGCTAAGCGCTTCAAACACAGCCTCTTCACCATTGCTAAGCAAGGCTTTAACAGCTAAAGTGTGATCACGGGTGCTTCCATAAACAAGCGAGTGTGCCCCACAGGCGTTGTTTCCCAACATTCCGCCAATCATACAATAGTCGGCTGTGGAAGTCTCGGGACCAAAAAACAAGCCGTGCGGAGACAGAAATTTATTGAGTTCGGTGAGCACAACGCCCGGTTCAACCCAAATCCATCGTTTTTCAGGGTTGAACTCTAATATCTTATTCATGTGGCGCGAAACATCCACCACAATGCCATTGCCCACCACCTGACCGGCCAGTGAGGTTCCCGCCGCGCGGCGAATGAGCGAACAACGCTGTTCACGGGCTAAGCGAATGAGTTTTTTGACATCTTCGGCATTTGCCGGAAGAGTCACGGCAAGCGGCTTTTGGCGATAGGCCGAAGCATCGGTAGCGTAAATCAGACGGGTAGCGTCGTCCACGAAAATTTCGCCTTCAAAATTCGGTTTTAACTGATTTAATGCTTTATAGATTCTCGATTCGAACATCGGACTGATTGCTTTTGGTTTTGCGAAAGTAGCAAGATTTCCTTTTAAGATGACTCCTTATCCAGCTGTTGTTTACTCATAGAAATTGGGGAAAACATTTGTCTGAATACTTGTCGGAAAGGCAACAATCATCCTTTTCAAATTAACGCATAAACCATCTTCGCGATTTGTGAAGGCTCATGACTCGGGTAAAGACTGCTTAAAACTTTGGTTAAAATTGCGCTTTCAGGCCTTTGGCCAAGGAGGGCTTTGGCAATACGGTTTGTTTTGGGCAAGACTTCGTCCGGCAAAATTTCTACTATTTTATCGTTTGAGACCTGAATAGTGAAACCAAACTTCCGGTTATCGAATTCCAAAAAAGCATGGTAACTATACTCAGGCGAATATCCGAAGTTCCATTCCCGACGATGGTACTTTTCATCGGCCAGCCGTTGGATGGCTTCTATTTCCTGAGTAGAGAATTCGCGTACTTCGTGTACATCAAATGTTTTTACAATGTAATCCCGAAACTGTTCCATCACTTTCCGGATATTTTGATCTGTTGGCAGCCATGGACGGATATTGGTTACCGGCATCGGATTGGAGAGTACGGCTTTACTTTGATAACGACCGGGGATTACTTTGAGGCAATTTCTCACCAAATCGAGATCGGCATCGAAAAGCAAAGTGCCGTGATGAAGGCTGCGGTTTCGATGGACATGTGCCGCGTTCCCGGAAACTTTCTTTCCGTGCAGGGTCAAACTGCTTTTTCCATGCAATTCGAGCGTGATTCCCAAGGTCATAAAAAACGCTTTGACAGGTGCCAAATGTCGGGCAAAATCAATCTGATTCTCGGCTTGATTCAAGGTTTTTACAAAACTGAAATTGATATTCCCAGGCCCCTGAAAGACGGTTCCGCCGCCCGAAATCCGCCTGATTACGGGGACAGACAGTTGTTCGACAAAGGGCAGATTGACTTCGGCAATGGCATTCTGATGTTTTCCAACCACCACACAGTTTGCGTTTTCCCAAAGCATAAACACATCATCTTCAAGTCTATGCGTTACGTATTCTTCAGCGGCAAGGTTAAAAAACGGGTCGTCGCCCTCTTTTTCGATGATCAGCATTGTATTTTTCTAACGATTGTTTTTAATTAGTTCAAAAATAAGCCTAATTTCATGCCATTTCAAAGCAAGATTACGCTAATTTTGCGCCCTCAAAAACGAAAGCGCTTCTATGCACGAAATCAGAAACATTGCCATCATCGCGCACGTAGATCACGGCAAAACAACCCTTGTTGACCGGTTGCTCCATCAGTCAAAGTTATTTAGGGAAAATCAGGAGGTTGCCGAATTTATTCTCGACAACAACGATCTGGAACGCGAGCGAGGCATCACCATTCTGGCCAAAAACGTCTCGGTTCGTTACAAAGACACTAAAATCAACATCATTGACACGCCGGGTCACGCCGACTTTGGCGGTGAGGTGGAACGTGTACTCAACATGGCCGACGGCGTGTTGCTTTTGGTTGACGCGTTTGAAGGTCCAATGCCTCAAACCCGTTTTGTACTTCAGAAAGCCATCGAACTCGGCTTGAAACCGATTGTGGTCATCAACAAGGTGGACAAGCCCAACTGCCGTCCCGATGAGGTGCAGGATGCCGTGTTCGACTTAATGTTTAATCTGGGTGCCAGCGAAGACCAGCTTGATTTTCCAACAGTTTTTGGATCGTCCAAGCAAGGATGGATGTCCGACCACTGGAAAAATCAGACAACAGATATCTCCTATCTTTTCGATGTCATTATTCAGCATATTCCTGTGGCACCGCATGTTGAAGGCACACCTCAGATGCAGATTACCTCGCTCGACTACAGCTCATACGTGGGCCGTATTGCTGTTGGAAGGCTCAGCCGTGGCGTGTTGCAGGCCGGCATGAATGTGTCGCTTGTGAAACGTGACGGAATCATTGTCCGTTCTGTGATTAAAGAACTTTACACTTTCGAGGGGTTGGGAAAAGAACGCATCAAAACCCCGGTTTATTCCGGCGACATTATAGCCCTGATGGGGATAGATGATTTTGAAATTGGCGACACTATTGCAGATTACGAAAAGCCCGAAGGCCTGCCGCCTATTCGCATTGAAGAGCCAACGATGAGCATGTTGTTCACCATCAACAATTCGCCATTTTATGGAAAAGAAGGTAAATATGTAACATCGCGTCATTTGCGCGAAAGGCTGATGAAAGAAACCGAGAAAAACCTTGCATTAAAGGTAGAAGACACCGACTCACCGGATGCACTCCTTGTTTATGGCCGTGGTATTCTGCATCTTGGCATTCTGATTGAAACCATGCGCCGCGAAGGATACGAGTTTCAGCTTGGACAACCAAAAGTAATCACCAAGATTATTGACGATCAGAAACACGAACCCATCGAAGTTTTAACTGTGCTGGTTCCGGAAGATTTTTCAGGAAAGGTGATCGAACAAGTTAGTTTGCGCCGCGGTGAGCTTGTGGAAATGAGCCCCAAAGGCGACCGTATGCACTTAGAATTCAGCATTCCTTCGCGCGGCATCATCGGACTGCGAAACAACATCCTGACCGTTACTGAAGGCGAAGCCATCATTGCCCACCGTTTCAAAGCCTTTGAGCCTTGGAAAGGCGACCTCGAAGGACGCAATAATGGCGCTTTGGTCTCGCTCGAAACCGGAACGGCCATTCCGTTCTCCATCTGGAAACTACAGGATCGCGGGCATTTTTATGTGCACCCCAACGAAGAGGTGTATATGGGGCAGGTGATTGGCGAAAACAACCGAGCCTCGGATTTAGTAGTCAATGTGTGTAAAACAAAAAAACTGACCAATATCCGCGCTGCCGGCTCAGATGAAAAAGTGATGATAGTGCCGGCCATCCGGTTCTCGCTCGAAGAGTTTATGGAAAATATTCGCGAAGACGAATACTTAGAAGTAACGCCGCGGTCGCTGCGTCTCCGTAAAATTATATTAGACGAAACTGAACGAAAACGAATGAACAAAACCATTTGATAATGAAACAGAAACGCTTTTTCTTGATCTTTCTTTCGGTGATTCTCAGCACTTGCTTTCTGCCTTCGTGCGAAATTCTG
>JBDHYV010000172.1:0-5945 GCA_039811545.1 Bacteroidales bacterium
AAAAAGTGAATTTCCCCAAGCGGGTCCTTTTCCATTATCATTGGTGCAATAAGGCGTGCTGGGTGCCGAGCCACTATAGATGGACGAACATCCCGTAGCATTGGCAATCATCATACGCTCGCCATATAACTGAGTGATGGCTTTAATATAAGGTGTTTCACCACAACCGGCGCAGGCTCCCGAGAACTCAAATAATGGTTTGGCAAACTGGCTGTTTTTCACCGACTGGAACTTATCCACAATCGTGTCTTTGTAGGTTACTTTATTGGCAAAATAATCCCAACGGCCAATTTCTACTTCCTGGGTTTCGAGAGGCTTCATCACCAATGCTTTGTCTTTGGCCGGACAAACATCGGCGCAATTTCCGCAGCCTGTACAATCGAGCACGCTCACCTGAATACGGTATTTGAGCGGTGCAAACTTGCCACGTGTATTTTGATAAGTGGTTCCTTCGGGGGCATTAGCCTCTTCGGTTTCGTTCACCAAGAAAGGACGGATGGCAGCATGCGGACACACATAGGCGCACTGGTTGCACTGTGTACAGTTGTCGGTTTGCCATTCAGGAACGTTGACGGCAATACCGCGTTTTTCGTATCGGGTTGTGCCGGCAGGGAATGTTCCGTCTTCGCGGCCCACAAAGGCACTCACCGGAAGGTCATCGCCCTTCATCAGGTTGATGGGCAAGACAACATTCTGGATAAATTCGGGCATTCCTTCGATTACGGCAGGTTTCTCAGCCTGAAGCGATGCCCAGTCTTTTGGAACATTCACTTTCACCACTTCCCCACCGCGGTCAACGGCTGCGTAGTTCATCTTCACAATCATCTCGCCCTTGTTTCCGTAGCTCGACAGGATAAACGATTTCATTTTTTCGACAGCCTGTTCGTAAGGGATGATTTCGGCCACCTTGAAGAAGGCCGACTGCATGATGGTGTTGGTATGTCCACCAAGTCCAATCTCTTCGGCAATACGGGTAGCATTGATAATATAGAAGTTGATTTCCTTTTCGGCCAGCACCTTTTTAATGCTGTTGGGCAGTTTGTTCAAGGTTTCTTCTTCGTCCCAGATACTATTCAGCAAGAATGATCCACCTTTCTTGATACCTCTGAGCACATCATATTTCCCAAGATAGGCGGGCACATGGCATGCTACGAAATCAGGTGTTCCAACAAGATAAGTCGAGCGGATGGGATGGTCGCCAAAGCGCAGGTGCGAGGTGGTAACGCCGCCGGATTTTTTCGAGTCGTAAGCAAAATAGGCCTGAGCGTATTTGTCGGTGGTTTCACCAATAATTTTGATCGAGTTTTTGTTGGCTCCAACGGTTCCGTCGGCACCAATGCCATAGAACTTTGCTTCGTAAGTTCCTTTAGGGCTGATGCTGATTTCGGGCAGCAACGGCAGTGAGAGGAAAGTTACATCGTCAACGATGCCCACCGTAAAGCCATTTTTGGGCTCATTGAGCTTAAGGTTTTCGTAAACCGAAAGGATCATAGCCGGGGTGGTATCTTTTGAACTGAGTCCATAACGTCCGCCAACGATGAGTGGGGCGTTCGGACGGCCATAGAAAATCTCCTTCACATCGAGCAACAAAGGTTCGCCGTTGGCACCGGGTTCTTTGGTGCGGTCGAGCACGGCAATTCGTTTCACGGATTGAGGAATCACGTTGAGGAAATATTTCGCCGAGAAGGGACGATAGAGATGAACCGAGACAAGCCCCACCTTTTCGCCTTTGGCATTCAGATAATCAATGGTTTCGCGGATGGTTTCGGTTACCGAACCCATGGCGATGATGATATTTTCGGCATCGGGAGCACCATAATAGACAAACGGATGATATTCTCTTCCGGTGATTTTTCCAATTTCCTGCATATAATGCTCAACCAAGTCGGGCAGCGGATCGTAGAAACGATTAGCTGCTTCGCGGGTCTGGAAATAAATATCAGGGTTCTGAGCCGTACCTCTTGTAACGGGATGTTCGGGATTGAGGGCATTATCGCGGAAACGTTTCAGTGCTTCCCAATCAACGAGTGGTTTCAGGTCGCTTTCTTCGAGATATTCTACTTTCTGAATTTCGTGTGAGGTGCGGAAGCCATCAAAGAAGTGCAAGAATGGCACCCTTGATTTGATGGCAGCGAGGTGGGCTATAGCACCTAAGTCCATGATTTCCTGCACACTGCCCGTAACCATCATGGCCACGCCTGTCTGGCGGGCGCTCATCACATCGCTATGGTCGCCAAAGATGGAAAGTGCTTGAGCGGCGAGGCTTCGTGCGCTCACATGAAACACGCCGGGCAGAAGCTCACCGGCAATTTTATACATGTTCGGAATCATCAGCAACAAACCCTGCGATGCCGTGAAGGTGGTGGTTAGCGCACCGGCTTGCAACGAACCGTGAACGGCACCGGCAGCACCGCCTTCGCTCTGCATCTCGGCCACATGAACCGTTTCGCCAAAAATATTTTTCCTGCCATAAGCAGCCCATTCATCCACGTATTCGGCCATGGTGGACGAAGGTGTGATGGGGTAAATTGCAGCTACCTCGCTGAACATATAAGCCACATGCGCAGCAGCATAGTTGCCATCGCAGGTGATAAAGTTCTTCTTTTTTGTCATAATGTGTTTATTATTAGGCTTTTAAAATAAATTCTATTCATTGTTTAATTTGCGCACAAAATTAGCCATAATAAAAATCTTTGCCTACTTTTATGGCCTCAAAGAGGAGCTAAACGCCTAATTTATACTGATTATAGATTACTTTGGCTCTCCGGCACTGAACGAATTTTGTCTATTTTTACCCCTATGAAAAGTCAAAACGATTGAATATTCACATCTAAAAACATAACTCTATGAATCTCAGCACCAAGTATCTGGGTTTAACCCTCAAAAATCCCATTATCGTTGGAGCCAGCAATCTGGTTACCGATGCAGCTATGTTAAAAAAACTTGAAGAAGCCGGTGCCTCGGCCATTGTTTACAAATCGCTTTTTGAAGAACAGATACACCTTGAGAATCTCCAGCTTCACGAACAACTAAGCGAATACAAAGAGCGCAATGCCGAGATGATCAGTCTGTTTCCCGACTTACTCGACCACGGCCCCGAAGAATTTATCACCCAGTTTGCCCAGGCCCGCAAGGTATTGAACATCCCGCTCATTGCCAGCATCAATGCCGTGTATGACGAAAGCTGGCAGTCGTATGCCAAAAAGCTTCAGGATGCTGGTGCCGATGCCATCGAGATCAATTTCTATGCTGTTCCATTAGAGTTTGACCTCGACGGACGTGCCATCCACAACGAAGAACTCGATGTCGTTGAGATGGTGAAAAGCGCCGTCAGCATTCCTGTCAGCGTGAAACTCAGCCCTTATTATACCAATCCGCTGTTTATCGTCAGCGAAATGGCCAAAAAAGGCGCCGATGGGTTTGTGTTGTTTAACCGGCTTTTCCAGCCCGACATCAACATCAACACCGAAAAACACCACTTCCCCTATAATCTGAGCAGCGAGCAGGATAATCGTCTGGCTCTGCGTTTTGCCGGACTGCTCTATGGCAACATCAACGCTTCCATTTGCGCCAGCAACGGCATCTTCACCGGAGCCGATGTGGTGAAAATGATTCTGGCCGGAGCCGATGCCGTGCAAGTTGTGAGCACCATCTATAAGCATGGCCCAAAACAAATCAGCCGTATGCTCGAAGAAATTGAAGCCTGGATGACAACGAAGAATTACAAGAGTTTAGACGATTTCAGAGGAATACTTTCAAACAAAAAAACCAAAGACCCTTTCACCTATCGCAGGGCTCAATACATTGACATTCTGATGAAATCGGAAGAGATTTTCAAGAACTATCCAATGATTTAACACCAAACCTAACACAAAGGGGCTTCACGGCAAGAGAAGCCCCTTTTTTTGGATCATCACTCCTGAGCGGCAAGTTGAAAAATACCTATTTTTGTAGAATCCTTCCCAGCTCCCAGCTTTGGAAGCCACAATGGATAAAGTCTTTAACGAAATCCATATCATGGAACTCACAACGAATTATCTTCCCGGAGTTTTCAACGAGCTTGAGATAGCCGGTATAGAAGCTCATGGAGCCTTTCTTCGGGATGGGACAGGCAATCAGGTGCTTCTGCCCACTAAATGGATCCCAAAGGGGAGCAAATCGGGAGGCCTCATCCGTGTTTTTGTTTATTTCGATTCGGAAGACCGGCCTATTGCCACCACGATGCAGCCAGTAGCTATCGTAGGTGAAGTGGCATTTTTGGAAGTGGCCGATGTGAATCAGGCCGGCGCATTTCTGAACTGGGGGTTAGAAAAAGACCTGCTTCTGCCCTTTGGCGAACAAAAACAGCGCCCCGAGCCCGGACAAAAAGTGCTGGTTTACGTTTTTCGCGACTCTCAGACAGGTCGTATCGCAGCCTCCGCACGCATCGAAAAGTTTCTTGAAACCGACACCCACACCTTTAAGGAAGGGCAGGAAGTACAAATTATACTGTGGGAAAAAACGGAACTTGGCTACAAAGCCATTATCGAAAACAGCTCCGTTGGCCTGATTTACGCTAATGAGGTGTTTGAAATTCTGCGCAAAGGCATGAAAAAAACTGCCTATATCGCAAAACTGCGCGACGACGGAAAAATTGATCTGCGGCTTTTACCTCCCGGCTACGACAAAATTGCCGGATTGGCCGAAGTAATTTTATCCAAACTGAAAGCCGGCAAAGGCTTCATTCCGCTGAATGACCACAGCGACGCTGAAGAAATCTATGAAAACCTGGGCATGAGTAAAAAGAACTTCAAAAAAGCTTGCGGCATGCTCTATAAAAACCGAAAAATCACCCTTACCGAAAAGGGAATCAGGCTGGCCGATAAATAACCTTTCATTCTCGGGGCAACACACAACAAATATTTCATGTTGGGAATCACACCGCCCACACCACAAACCCTGCCTTTTTTTTCACTTCATTCAATTGTCCGACAACACACCATCTTATTCTTCCATGCTTTTAGTCTGACCAAAAAAATCTTGGGAGAAACCGTCTTTCTCACCTAAACACCAGAATATCTTTACTTTATAACCGTCTCAAACTCACAGATGAGCAATCACGCTTCCCTTCTTGATTGTTTATCACCTTGCTTTTGAACCCAAGGCAAAGATTTTTTCAAAAAAACACTTGACAATCTTGATTTATTTTCATATCTTTGTAATATCATTTTAATATCATTCAATATGGAAAAGACACATCAGGCCAAATCGGGATACAAGATGCTGGCCATCATTTTTTTACTAATTTTGGCGACCGTTGCACTCGCCGTGATTCCTTCACAAGCCACGCCCTGGCTTATTCTTCCCCTTTTGACGGCCGTTTTTCTCTCCATCGGGTTCACCATTGTCAATCCAAACCAATCCATGATACTGGTTTTATTTGGCAAATACAGCGGTACAATCAGGGAGAACGGTTTTTTCTGGGTGAATCCGCTTTTTCACCGGAAGAACATTTCGTTGCGGGCACATAATTTTGATGGCGACCCGATAAAGGTGAACGACAAGATTGGCAATCCGATCATGATAGGTTTGGTTTTGGTTTGGCGGGTATCCGACACTTTCAAAGCTGCCTTTGCGGTGGACAACTTCGAGAATTTTGTTGTTGTTCAGAGTGAAGCAGCTCTCCGCAAGCTTGCCGGCATGTACCCTTACGACAATTTCGATGATGATCAGGCCGAGATCACCCTTCGTGCAGGCGGCGAAGAGGTGAACGATGAGCTTGAAAAAGAGATTGGCGAACGTTTACGCATGGCCGGCGTTGAAGTGATTGAGGCGCGCATCAATTACATCGCTTATGCGCAGGAAATCGCCCAGGCCATGCTCAAAAGGCAGCAAGCCGCAGCCATCGTAGCCGCACGTTTCAAAATTGTGGAAGGTGCTGTGGGAATGGTTGATATGGCATTGGA
>JBDHYV010000173.1:0-5924 GCA_039811545.1 Bacteroidales bacterium
AAGGCGGGATGAGCATGGCAAAGTCGAACGCAATGGATTTCTGCTCTCCATCGAGGGTTTCGTAATGTGCCAGACCTTTTTCCACGCGGTTCACGGCGGCTCTTTTGATCCATTTGATCCCATACTCGGCAAAGATGGACTCGCTGAAAACTTTAGTGGGGATGACGTAGCCGCCGCGTTTGATGAAAGCACCTCCCATACCAAAGTCGCCAAGTTCATATTCGTTTGAAATCCAGGTTATTTCAGCTTTGTCCTGTAATCCTCTTGCACGAATTTGATGGGCCACATTGAGCGCATATTCAAAAGCCGCTCCCTGACAAGTGGCTGTGGCATGTCCTGTTCCGATAAGAAATCGCTGGATTTCATCTTTCTCCATTCGCCCGATACAGGTCTGAAGTGCCTCCCAGGCGTGCGCGGCATGGTCGTACGAACAAACAGATAAGCTGTGCCCATTAGGTCCCAAACCCTCCGTTGCGGCAAAGTTCAGCTTCGGCCCTGTGGCATTCACCAAAAAATCGTAGGCAATCAGTTCGGTTTCTCCCTGACGGCCTTTTTCGGTGTATTCAATGGCAATACACGGACTTTCACAATTCTGATGGCCTTCGGGGAAGATTGTCGTGGCACGAGCCTGCCTGAAATCAATCTTCCACCGGTCGTAAACCGGCCTCAGTTTGAAACGCACCTGATCAATGCTCATCTTGCCCACACCAACCCAGATATTCGAAGGAATCCACTGATAATATTCTGCTGGACTCACCACCACGACTTCGTGTTTGCGACCCAATTTCTTTTTTAGAAAGGCAGCCGCGGTATGACCCGAAATGCCGGCTCCAAGCACTACTACTCTTGCCATAATTTGGTTTTTATTCGGGAATAAAATTAAGTGATTTCTTTCGCTGTGTCAATACATTGGCACAGGATTCATCGCAAAAAAATAATGCACAGCAGGAAGTGGTGGACTGAGACAACAAAGTAGCCCTTTATTGAAAATTGGCTTTACGACAACAACAAATGGTTTTGAATATTAGCCACTTACGAATCTCGTTGTCTTTTCATATTTTGCGGGCTGAGGTTAAATTTTTCAGGATAGCGTGCCGATGTGTGGTGAATATAGAACTCTTCAATTTTTTTAAAATCGGCTTCAAAATCGCCGGTAGGATAGACTAAGGGACCAAAACCGCCTTTTTTATTGTCGTAATCCAGATATCCTAAGACGATGGGAACCCTTGCCCGAAGGGCAATGTAATAAAAACCGCGCTTCCATTCCTTCACTAATTTGCGGGTGCCTTCGGGGGTAACGACCACGTTAAGTACTTCATAATGATCGAAAAGTACCGCCATTTGTTCCACTAAATTGGTGCTTTTCCCTCTGTCCACCGGGATACCGCCCATCCTTTTAACCAAAAAACCTAAAGGATGCTGAAAAGCTTCCCTGTTAATAAGAAATTTCACCGGAACGCCTGATGACCAATAGGTGAGCCGTCCGATGACAAAATCCCAGTCGCTGGTGTGGGGAACCGCAAGAATAACACATTTTTTGATTTCGGGCGGAATGTTGCCGAGGATTTCCCAGCCGGCCAACCGCAACATCAAGCGCGAAAAATATTTCATAATTGGTTTTTTGGCAAAAATAGAAGTTTTAGTTGTTACAGAAAATCAAAAAAAAGCAAAACCCACAACGCAAAGAGAGCTGTGGGTTTTGGGTTAATGGTGTTGAGCGGCGAGTTATTCTGTTTTCGCAGGATATTGCACTAATCTCAGATAGTGCGCTGGGCGAAAAAATTTGATGGCAGTTTCCTTTAGTTGCTCCGCCGTGATTGCTTCTACCTGTTTTTTATACTCTTCATAAGTAAAAAGTGGCTCGCTATTCTGAATGGAGCTTTCTATCATATTGATCCAGAATCGGTTGAGTTTATCGTTGGTTTCTCTTTCGCGTATGGCGGTTTCTTTCACCTTGGCCACGTCATCCGCCGAAGGACCGGTTTGTATCAGATGCTGCATTTGGTCGAAAACGATGGCCGACAATGTGTCCACTAAGTCGGGGTTGGTGCTCCAGTTGATACTGAGTAGGTATTTTTGCTCGGGGTAGCGTGCGAGGTTTATCCCTGCCTGAACGCCATACACACCGCCGATTTCTTCACGCATATTCTCCCGAAGCTTGATGCTGTATGCTTTTCCCAGAAGGTTCATCCTTAGGTTATTTTCCGGATTGTAGTCATAATCTTCCTGGAAACGAATGGCTACTAAGCTCTTATATTCTGTTCCTGCATGAATCTTGCTGATGGTCTTGCCCTCGGGGAAACAGCTTTCGCGTTGCATCCATTTCAATGGTTTGCCGGATGGCAAATTGCCCAGATAACTTGTCAGCAGGTTCAGATGTTCGTTAGAATTGATATTTCCCGTAAACACGAAAGTGAAAGTGCCGGCATCGGCAAAGAGCCTGTCGTAAATGCTGTACATGGTTTCTGGCTTGAGTTGTTGCATCTCATTCTCGCTGGGGATAAAGACTGCCCTCGGACTGTTACAGCTGGCAATTTTGCTAAGGGTGTCGTAAAACACAGCTTGCGGGTTGGATCGCATGAAACGGAAACGATTGACAAGTTGTGAATGGAAAGTCTCAAAAGCTTGTTGGTCGCGCCTAGCTGGTTCAAAATACAGAAAAACGAGTTGTAGCAGGGTTTCCAGATCCTTTGGGCTGGCACTCCCACGAAGTCCCTGACTCAGCTTGTCAATAAATGGCCTTACGCTGACATTCAGTCCGGTGAGCTTTTTCTGAAGGTCGGTGCTGCTGAATTTGCCAAGTCCGCTTTGATCAACAAGGCCGATGGTGTTAATGGCCGCAAAAAACTGGTCGTCGGCAATGAGTGAGGTTCCACCGGAACCAAAGGCACTGAACAGTATCTCGTCGTTTTTGAAGTCGGTGGTTTTAATCACCAATTTAGCACCATTGGCCAAGGTAAATGTTTCGATGCCGTTTTTTTCGTCCTTCTTCCTGTCTTTTACCTTAGTGGATTTCAGTGCTTTATCAAGAAGTGGAGCTTCTTTGAAGCTGTCAACATAAGCCTCGGTTTTGGTTTTTCTGGCTAGTTCTACAACGGCTAAAACTTCTTCTTTTTCCGGAATCAGTATGCCTTCTTTTTGTGGTGCTGTAACAACAATGACCATATTTTCTTCCGTAATCCATTGATCGGCAAGCTGGTTCATCTCTTCTAAAGTAATCAGAGGCAGAATCTCATGGGCCATCATCACTTCATTGTCAATGCCAGGAATGGGCTCGTTGCTGAGGAAATGATTGGTGTATTCTCTGACAAAGCCTGATGATGGGGTTTTGTCTTTTTCCTTTTGCTGTTTCTCGAGGTTGGTGAGCAGCAGTTTTTTCTGTCTTTCGAGTTCCGTTGGCGTAAAACCATGCTGTTTCACACGTTCGTTTTCGGTGATAAGTGTTCGGAGGGCTGCCGGAATCTGATTTTCTTTGACTCCTGCTGTTGACATATAGGCATCGGATGCCCTGCCGATAAACCCACCATAATAAGAATAAGCATACAGGAAAGGCGATTCGGGTTTGCGGTTAAGTTCGCTCAGGCGGGCGACAATCATGCCCGAATAGATGCTCTCCATAAGCGCGGCTTTGTAATCGAGCAGGGTAATGCTTTCTTTCCGTGGGTGTTTATAGTAAATCATCACTGAGCTGCCGGTAGCTTCGGCATCGGAAACAATCGCTACAAGGGGTTCTTTATTTCCCGGTATGTCAAAATTTACACGCTCTCGTTGATTTTCCGGATTTTTAAGACCGGAAAAATGACGGACCACTTGTTCTTCCATTTGTTGGATATCAATATCGCCAACCACCACAATTGCCTGAAGATTAGGCCGATACCAGTCGTGATAAAAGCGACGGAAAGCATCGTGCTCGGCATGGTCAATCACTTTTATTAGCCCAATGGGAAGGCGGTCGGCATATTTCGACCCGTTGAAAATGGTCGGATAATATTTTTTGCGCATCCTATCGTCGGCACCGAGTCCCTGACGCCATTCCTCGCGAATCACGCCGCGCTCTTTATCTATTTCTTCGCCTTCCATTGAAACATGATGTGCCCAGTCTTCCATCACCATAAAGGCCGAATCAACAAGCCCTGCGCGATCGGTGGGCAACTGGAGCATATATACCGTTTCGTCAAAACTGGTGTAGGCGTTGAGGTCGGCACCAAAACGCACCCCGGCCCTTTCCAAAAAGTCAATCAATGCGTTTTTCGAAAAATGCTTTGTGCCGTTGAAGGCCATGTGCTCCGTAAAATGAGCCAGCCCTTGCTGGTCTTCGTCCTCCAGAATGGAGCCGGCGTTCACCACCAAACGAAGCTCAAGTCGGTTGGCCGGCATGGCGTTGTGACGAAGGTAATAGGTCATCCCATTTTCCAACTTTCCGATTTTTACGTTCGGATCAACTGGTATTGGACGGTCTAAGGTTGCCTGTGCAAAAGACTGAATGACTAAAAATAGCCCGAGAACGGCTAAAAGCAGCATCTTTTTCATGTGTATTAGAGTTTGATATTTAAATAAATTATTGAAAATCATTCATTTATAATGAATTCTTTAATCAAATCAAGTTTGTCGGGGTGTACGAAAAAGCAATTGCGTACACCATCGTCGCTTGTTCGGCGGATTGTTTCAACAGCTTTTAGGCCTCCTTCAACATGGTTGAAAAAGAGGTAACCGTGGGCTTTCATCTGTTGTTCAAGCTCCGCTTCGATGGTATTGAAAAGGGTTTCGCAGATGATGATGGGTTTTTGAGAGGCGATGGTTCTGGTGGCTTTCTGTAAAATCAGATGTTCCGTACCTTCGGTGTCCATCTTGAGGAGTCCCACACTGTCGTGATAGGTTTCTACATACTCATCAAGGGTGGTGGATTTCACTTTCACGGCCACAAAATTTTTTCCGCCGTATCCGCCGGCTGCATTGCTTTCGCCGGCTAAGTTGTGCTTCAGATAACGATATTTTTTGTTGCGCAGCTCATAAAAAGTGAGTTCACCTTTGGTGTCGGCTAAAGCAATATCCTCTATCCTAATATTATGAAAATTGTTGGTATTCACGTTTTTGCGAAAATAATACAGTGGTCCGGCAGCAGGTTCAAAACCAACAATCGTGATTTGAGCATTTTCGGAGGCAGCCAACAGTGAATAATAACCAATGTTCGCACCAATGTCGTAAAAGCCTTCCACCTTACGAATCAGCCGGACAAAAATATCGGTGTATTCAAACTGCATGGCGCCACCTTCCCAAAAAAGAAGATGCGTAAGGTAATTGGTTTGATTGGTGTGCAGCCAGATGCGCCGGCTCTTGCCATCGCGGATCTGAAGCAAACCAGAAGGGGGTAGTTTAATGCTGCACGGGACCAGTGAAACCGCAAGCTTATTACAATGCCTAAATAGAAAATTTAAGGTGGGATGATAGATCACACGGTAGAAAAGCTGCTTCATGCGGTGAATTTCAGGTCATAAGATAAGGTTGAATCCGTATCGAAACTTTCTGCAACGGATTTTTTTGCGAAGTTATTGAAAACAACCCATCATCACGATGGATTTTTTGCGATTTTTTCTTGCCGGCTTTAATTCTAGGTTTTTTCTTCGTTTGCAACAGCTCTAATGTCTCTTGGCCATGAAAGAATGTCGGAAAAATCAATGCAGTAGTTCTTCGGTTAACGCATCATCAAGTCGTAAGTTACTGATAATGAATTGCTGACGTTCGGGTGTGTTTTTTCCCATATAATATTCAAGCATTTCAAAGATGGACAAATCGCGGCGCAGAATTACCGGGTCTAAACGCATTCCCGGACCAATGAAATGCCTGAACTCATCCGGTGAAATCTCGCCAAGACCTTTGAAACGTGTAATTTCGGGATTGCTGCCCAGTTTTTTGATGGCTGCAAC
>JBDHYV010000174.1:0-5918 GCA_039811545.1 Bacteroidales bacterium
GAGCACAAGCGAGCGTTTTCGTTTTTCGATGGCTTTCAGCAGGTGCTCAGCCACTTCATCACTTCCCATCATTTTTTCTTCATCTCGTGGCGACTCGCCCTGAGGGCTTCCATCGGCAGCAAGCGCAGTCGTGCGAATGTTTGACGCAGTGAAACCCGGGCAGGCAATCAATACATGCAAGCCATCTTGAAGATGCTCAATTCGGAGGACTTCCAGAAAGCCTTGCATGGCAAATTTTGAGGCAGAATAACCGGTTCGCGCGGGAAGGCCTTTGTTACCAGCAATAGACGAGATGCCTACTAAGCTTCCTTTGCTTTCGAGCAGATAGGGAAGCGCATATTTGGTGCAGTAAACAGTTCCCCAGAAGTTGGTGTCCATCAGCTTGCGAAGCACCAAAAGATCAGTTTCTAAGAACAGTGCCCGCATTGAGATTCCTGCATTGTTGATTAACACATCAATGCGTCCAAAATGGTTAATTGTTTCCTGAATCAGGTTACGGCAGCTTTGTTCATTGCTTACGTCCACTTCAACCGCAAGAGCCTCTGTATTTAAGCGTCGGCATTCATCGGCCACTACGCTCAGTTTTTCTGTGTTGCGCGCACCCAGCACCACTTTGGCACCTCGCCGGGCTGCTGCAAATGCCGTTGACCGACCAATGCCCGATGACGCGCCGGTGATGAGTACAACTTTATCTTGTAGAGTGTTCATCTTTTATTATCTAATTGATTATCAATAGATTTACAAGGAAGAATTGAACAATCAGCTTCATCAAATCTTAAAGGATTCAATGCACAAATTGTGCGTCAATGAATGCCAATCTTCTATCCACAGTGGAAATATTCTTCCACCAATCTCATGATTTTATCTTTGTTATTTTGAATCTCTTCGCGAAGATGCTCATCGTTATATGTCCGGAGTTTGCGTGCTACACCATCCAAAACACTTTGAGGAAAGACGTTGTATTTAAGGTAAATATCGGCTTGTTTCTCGATCATCTTTGCCGAATTCCAACAAGAAAACGGCAGGGTGTCCAAGCTGTTGAGGCGTTCTTTATGTTGTTCATCAAAGATGTTAACATCCACATAAGTTTTTTCGGCTTTTTCAAGGGCATTTTCCATTTCGATACCATGCCGGGCAGCCACGGTAAGGCCGGCCAACAAAAGATATACCTCGGCCGAGCCGTCGGGGCAGCGGAATTCCACGGTCTGAAGCTGAGAGAGGTCACTTTTATCGGGTTTTTCCAAGGGATTAGCATGATATATCATGGAGTTTCCACCTCCAGTCCAACCTAAAGGCACCCTTACCAAAACGCTTCGATTGCGGTCGCCCCAACAAATATTGGTGGGTGCTTCCTGATGTGGAACCAATCTGAAATAGGAAGTTGGATTGGTGTTGCCAAAAGCCGTGAGCGATGGCGCAAGTTCAAGATAGCCTGCAATGGCTTTGCGAGCTGTATCGCTGAGCCGGCCATTTTCGACCATAGCATTTTTGCCATCTTTCATCAGCTTGGTGTGAATATGCATTCCGCTGCCGGCTTTGCCGACAGTGATTTTCGGTGCAAAAGTCACTGTTACGCCATGCCGATAGGCCAACGAGCGGAGTATCCATTTGGCAATGACAAGCTGATCGGCGGCATCTTCCAAAGTGGTAGGCATAAACTCGATTTCGTTCTGCTCGAAAAGTTTACCTTCCTGAGTGAAATTGCCTACTTCCGAATGGCCGTATTTAATAAGACACCCCGCCTTAGCCATCGCATTCATGGCCTCGGCACGAAGCAGTTCACCCTTGGCAAAGGGATACGACTCGTGATAGCCCTTCTGATCCGTAGCCTTAAAAAGCGTTTCTTCATCGTAAATCACATAATACTCTAATTCGCCCATCACGTGAAACGAATAGCCTGTTTTTTCTTTCAATGCCTGATGCGCCTTGCGAAGAATATACTCGGGCGAGCTTTCGAGGGGTGTGCCGTCCTTGGTATAATATGAGCATAAAATGTCAATAGCCGGAACCTCAGAAAAAGGATTAACAAATGCTGTGCGGTAACGCGGCACAACGTAAAGGTCGCTTGAACCGGCCTGAATGAAAGGAAATAGGCTCGACCCGTCAATACGCTCGCCTGTGGTGAGGATGGTGTTCAGATGGTCGCGCGAACTGATTACAAAATTGAGTGTTTTAAGCCGCCCGTCACCGCCAGTATAACGAAAATTGATCATCTCAATGCGGTGATCGGTGATGTATTTGATAATGTCGGCCTTGGTAAATTCTGCGGCAGTCTTGTTTAAGTATTTTACTAACGGATTGGGATTTAGTTCGGTGAAAATAGACATGTGAAAATTTTATTTAATTGATTATTAGCACCCTAAATTTTAAGAAAAAGTTAAGGTTGAGCTATTGCAGTTTTTGAAAAAACGTGCTAAATTAAGGCCTTTTTCCGCAGCTCGGACTGCTTGTTTTAAAAAAAGCAGTACAAAATTTGAAACCTATCGATACAGCTTGTCCGTTTTGTACTAAAATGCAAAAACTCTATGAAACATAAGATTAAAAGACTGTATAGATTGCCATGATTTCTTTCATAGCTTTCTTCGTATTGAATTTTAAATCAATAAGTTGACCCGTATTAATATCAAATACCCAAGCGTGAATGGTAATTCGTTTTTCGAGCAGTGCTTTCTGCACATCACGGGTCTTTACTAAGTTGATACATTGTTCAATCACATTCAGTTCTACTAATCTGTCGTAGCGCGCCTCGGGTAGTTCAATGTTGTTGAGCTCAGCCTTATGCAGCCTGTAAACATCGCGTATGTTGCGCAACCAAGGATTCAGCAAACCCTCGTCGGTGGAGCTCATGGCCGTTTTCACTCCGCCGCAGCCGTAATGGCCGCACACCACAATGCGTTTCACCCGAAGATGATTCAGTGCATAATTGATGACCGAGAGGATATTCAGGTCGAAACCCGAAACCACATTAGCAATGTTCCGATGGGTGAAAACATCGCCCGGCTCAGAAGCCATGATAGCTTCGGTTGAGATACGGCTGTCCGAACATCCAAAGAATAGATATTTTGGCACCTGACGCTGCGACAACTTCTTGAAATAATCGGGATCGCTTTTCAGTCGTTCGGCTATCCATTCTTTGTTGTGTTCAAAAATTTGTTTTACAGTCTTATAGGCCATGATTTATAAATTATAAGATAAACGACATCTCAAAGCACAGTCCTTCCCTAACCTTCTGAGCAAAAAATCAAAGGCAACGAAGGTCTGACTTCTCTCTTTCTTTCGATTCAAAGATAAGTCGGGGTTTCTGATAAAACAAGCGGATTCTGCATACTAAAAAAGCCGTTCAAAATGTTGATATTACGACAAAACACTTTTACAAAGGCGATTAGCGGATGCTTTTTTATATTCGGTCAATCAGCTCAGACTTCTTCTGGTTTTTTATCGTAGAAAAAAAGCCGAAAGAGGGATTACCTTCGGTGATCCAGTGTTGGGGGGGCATCAAACAAACAAGATTGCCTCCTGCGGATGCTTTTTATATCCCGCCAATCAGCTCAGACTAAGTCTGGCTTTTTGCCGGGATATAAAAAAGAGGCTGACTTATCAGTCAGCCTCAATCTTGTTTGTTTGGCGGAGAGAGAGGGATTCGAACCCCCGGTTCCACGATGTAGAACAACGGTTTTCGAGACCGCCGCATTCAACCACTCTGCCATCTCTCCGGATTGAACACTGCATTTCATGAAAGGCTTAGCCATCATTTCCTTATGATCAAGGTAAAAGAACGAAAGCAAAAGCCTGATGAACTTTTGAGGGTGCAAAAATAGTCTTTTTTCAGTCGGAATCACACATTCTGAAAAAATATGCCATGAAAATAACCTTATACTTTCATTCGAAAAAAATCGGATGAACAGCTGGTTTAATCAACGGAATCAGTTGTTATACAATATTTTATATGGATAAACTTACCGGTTCCAGGTTTGGCTTCTGTCGGGCCCTGTGCTCACCATGCGAACAGGCACGCCGGTTTTTTCTTCGACAAAATGCACAAAGGATTCAAATTCGACAGGCAATTTACCTTGTTGAGCGGCTTTACGAATATCGGTTTTCCAACCGGGCAAGCTTTCATAAACCGGAATTAGTTCGAGTGAATTAGCATCAAATGGGATGTGATGAATGTTTTTTTGACCCGACTGATAGGCCGTAGCCACCTGAATGAGGTCGAGGTCGTCCATCACATCAGCTTTCATCATCACTAATTCAGTTACTCCGTTTATCATAATTGAATAGGTGAGTGCCGGGATGTCGAGCCAGCCGCAGCGACGCGGTCTTCCGGTGGTTGATCCGAATTCATTTCCGTTTTTTCGAAGCAATTGGCCGGTTTCATCGAAAAGCTCAGTAGGAAAAGGCCCACTGCCCACACGGGTACAATAGGCTTTGAAAATGCCAATCACCTTTCCAATTTGTTTTGGCGAAATACCAAGTCCCGAACAAACGCCGGCAATGGTAGTATTTGAAGAAGTGACAAAGGGATAACTGCCGAAATCAATGTCGAGCAAAGAACCCTGAGCGCCTTCGGCCAAGACTCGCTTTCCCTGACGAATCAAGTCGTTAATAAAATACTCGCTATCAACAAGTTGCATTGTGTTGAGCCATTCGGCTTTTTCGAGCCACTGGGTCTCATAAGCTTCAAACGACAATCCGTCAATGAGATATCCGGAAGGATCGAACTGAAAAAGCTGAATCAGTTGCAGATGTCGGTTGCGAAGCTCACTATACCTTTTTTTGAAATTGGACGCAGCAATGTCGCCAACTCTGAGTCCGTTGCGCCCGGTTTTATCGGTATAGGTCGGTCCTATTCCTTTGAGGGTTGAACCAATCTTTGATGCACCTTTGGCATATTCGCTGGCGGCATCGAGTAGGCGGTGCGTGGGCAGAATAAGGTGTGCTTTCCGGCTGATATAGAGGTTTTTACCGCTTTGTGCGCCGCCTTCCGACAAACGATGAAGCTCGCGGTGAAGAATGACCGGATCAATAATCACACCGTTACCAATGATATTGATTGTGTTGGGATTGAAAATTCCGGATGGAATGGTGTGCAGTACAAATTTTTTTCCATCGAACTCAATGGTATGTCCGGCATTGGGACCGCCCTGAAAACGTGCGACAACATCGTAAGAAGGCGTTAACACATCAACGATTTTTCCCTTGCCTTCGTCGCCCCATTGGAGGCCCAATAAAACATCTACGCTCATGATTCTTGATTTATATCGTACAAAACAATGTTGCACAAAACTCCCCATGCGGCGCTTTGGCAGGCAAAGTTAATTCAAACAATCGGATTCTGACCAAAAGCAACAATAAATCGTAAACAGGTTATGTGCTCTTGATAATCAACGAAATGACTCATCTCTATAATGTGTATTGGTTGTATCGCCCACAGTTGAAGGCATAACGATATCAACGAAAGATGATTTCTCGTTCGCAATTTTCAGTAAAACCAGTAGGGAATTTCGCCGTTTTTTGCGTTCTGGATTTGGTTTTAAGTTTCAGGCGCTTTCCTGTTTTTTTACACGCCCGTAAAAGATAAGGGAATGATGGGTGATTTCGACACCAAGAATATCTTCAACAGCTTTTTGGATTTCCTGTACCCTCGGATCGCAAAATTCGAGCACAGAACCATCTTCAACGCTGACAAAATGGTCGTGCTGCTTAAAACTGAGCGAGCGTTCAAACTGGGCGCAGTTATTGCCAAACTGGTGTTTGGTAACCAACGAACAGTCGAGCAACAACTCGATGGTGTTGTACAGAGTGGCACGGCTCACTCGGTATTTGTTGTTTTTCATTCGCAGGTAGAGCGTTTCGATGTCGAAATGACCTTCGGTAGCGTAGATTTCTTTCAGGATGGCATACCTTTCAGGGGTTTT
>JBDHYV010000175.1:0-5882 GCA_039811545.1 Bacteroidales bacterium
ATCGCTTACTTTTCTCCTTAAGGCAGGTTAGACACTACGGCTTTCGCTGAACAGCGAATAGACCAAAAAGCCATTCCGCCTCAACGGTTTATTGGCTCTTTTTTTAGGGCTTTTCGGCTATTCGTATTAGTGTTATGAGCATTTAATTCAATTAAACAATCTCTGAGTCCTTTAATATCTCCAGTTGCCCTGTAAAGAATTTTCATATTTTTATCCATTAAAATAATAGTTGGAAATCCAACATTATTCTTACAATCGGTACAAATCTGTTCTTTAAAAGTAATAAATCTTCTCTTTACATTGCCTTTATAGGTATTGTCAAGAATATAAGCTTTTGTAATTATGGATTGATTATGAAGATACTTATTCAGAAATTTAACGTTCTTTTCAGTATCTGGATAAACATAGTAACAGATTATGTTTTGAAATTCTGATGAAATACTATCTATAATCGGTATGCTTTCAGTACAGGGTTTGCACCATTCAGCAAATAACACAACCAAATGATATTCTGTACTAGAATTAGATAATAATTCTTTAAATATCTGGAGGTTAAGATTTATGATCGGCACAGAATCTGTATCCAAATGTTGCGCGCCTTTAATTGTTTGTAGATTTCCAGACCATGACAGATTTATGTCAAAGAAGATATTTGTTCCGGCTTTCAATCCAAATAAGAAGATAAAACATATCATTGTAAAAAAAGTTTGCTTTCTCATTGTTTTTAATTTTAAAAGGGGATAGCCTCTCTTTTAGAGACTATCACCCTCCAATTTAACTAATCAACTTTTTTAATAATAGTAATTGAGTACCCACCGAAGTCACCAATAGTTGAATCATACATATAAATCCCATCGGGAACTTTATACGTTGATTCAAATATATCATTACTATCCTCAATAAAGATATCTCCATCAACATATAGTTTTAGGTCTTCTGGAGTGTATCCTGAAACATCTTCGGCAAAGTAAATATTAAGGATTCCACCATCAAAACTGCTTGTAATTGGAATTTCAATTTCACGCCCGATATCATTTATATTTACACTTTTATCTGGCGGGAAAAATTGAACTTTACAAACTCCAAGTTTTCTTAGACAATCTTCACTTTTTCTCCAAAGTTTTACCCTTATAATTACAATATCTCTGGATGAAATATTCTCTTGATAGGGTTTGTAATTGTATCCGAAAAAGTTGAGATTGTCAGTGTTTTTTACCTCAGTTATTTCATTAACGCTTTCATCTTTCACCTTATTACAAGAATAAATAAGGGATAATGTAATAACCAATGTAATTGGCAAAGCAAAAAAGAGTTTTTTCATTTTTCGTCTGTTTTAATGTTAACTTACTCTTTCGATTTTCAGCATGACTCGGCTACTCTGTTTTTTTATGTCGTTTTTTGCTTTCACATACACGACTTTTGGTGGTCAGCCATCATTTTAACCGCTAATTTAATTTAATTGCTCATAACTCCCCGCTAAACGCACCCCTATTGTGTATATCTTCACTTTGGCCGAAGCTTCGCCAGTGACCAAAGCATTGATATTCAGTTTGGTTGTGAGAGTTATGGGGTGTTGTTGGCCCATGTTTTGGTTTTTTGCACTTCAAAGTTAGGGGCTTTTTCGCTGGATGAAGCAAAATGCAGTTTTTTTTGATACAATGGCCTCGCATTTCGTTTATTTTTGTGAAACAATACCCAGTGTCATGCAAAAAAATAACCTGTTATCCGACCTATCAATTGTCGCTCGGCCCGGAAAAGTTCACCGTGTAGCCGATTTCGACTCGGCTTACACGGCTTCTGTTGACGGCAAGGAAGAAGGGGTGAAACTCCTCAAGCAAAATGTGAAAGAGTTGATAGGCCTTCAGGATCAGCTTTTTGCGCACAACCGTTATGCCGTGTTGTTGATTTTTCAGGCCATGGATGCTGCCGGAAAAGATGGAACCATCAAGCATGTGATGTCGGGGCTCAACCCTCAGGGCTGCGAAGTGTATAGCTTTAAATCGCCAACGGCTATGGAGCTGGATCACGATTACATCTGGCGCACCTACAAAAACCTTCCCGAACGTGGCCGAATTGGAATCTTCAACCGCTCGTATTACGAAGAGGTGCTTGTGGTGAAAGTTCATCCCCGGTTTTTGGCTGCGCAGAACCTTCCGAATTTTAATGATCACGACCCGCCTACACCGGATTTCTGGGAAAAACGCTACCGACAAATCAATGATATGGAAAGGCATCTGACTGAAAACGGAACCGTGATCCTAAAATTTTTTCTCAATGTGTCGAAAAATGAACAGAAAAAGCGTTTCCTTGAACGGATTGACGATCCTGCCAAAAACTGGAAATTCTCGGCTAACGATGTCAGGGAACGGGCTTTCTGGGCCGATTATATGGAGGCCTATAGCGATATGATTACCGCCACTTCTACTGATTACGCGCCCTGGTTTGTCATTCCGGCCGACCACAAATGGTTTATGCGCTATGCGGTGAGCAACATCCTGATCAATCGGCTGCTTGAGCTAAACCTCCACTATCCGCTTTTAACGGAAAGCGAAGCCCAACGATTGAACGAGGCCAAAGAACTTCTGCAGAACGAATAAACTTGCCCCCTGAAAATGCCCAATCGTAAAATATTTCTTCCTCTTTAACTGTTTGTAATTACGACAATGGCTTCAATAATTGGAATAACATCGGCCTTTGAACTTCAAATCGCTTTTCTGATTTTGATGATAATGGGCGCAGAGTAGTCCCTTTTTGTCGGGAATAGCAATATATTTACCACCTCAAAAATTCATGCGGATATGGTTGAGGAGAGTGGCAAGAAGAAGGAGATGTTGGCTTATTTTGGCATGGTGCTCAATACGAGCATCACAGGCTTGTCGTTTATTTTTATGAAAGCTGCTTTGAAACACACCACTCCCCTCGATTTATTGGCGCATCGCTTCACGGCGGCAATGGTAGTTGTGGTAGGGTTATGGGCTGCTGGTCTCATCAGGTTTCCCCGTTTCGACAAGGCACGCCTCAAACCATTGTTGATTCTGGCTCTCTTTTATCCGGTGATGTTTTTTACGCTTCAGACTTTCGGAATGAAATTCAGCACAGCCTCTGAAGCGGGCATTATTTTTGCTGTTACGCCCATCCTGACTCTGCTTTCGGCGATGATTTTTCTGAAAGAAAGAACAAGCTGGCTTCAGAAAATTGGCATTCTGCTTTCGGTTGGCGGTGTGATTTTCATCATCCTGAAGACCAACACCCAATTTGGCTCTTCCGACCCGCGTGGTGTAGTGTTGTTCTTGATGTCGGTGATGGCTGTGGTAACGTATTATACGGTCGGAAAGAAAGCCGGCCAGCGTTTTTCGGCGCTTGAACTTACCGTATTGATGACGATTTTAGCTTTCGTTACCTTTAATATATGGGCTGTTTTAGCTCATTATCAGGAGGATACCCTGAGCTGGTTTTTTGTTCCGCTCAAACAGCCGGGTTTTCTAATTCCGGTTTTGTATCTTGGTATTCTTTCGTCTCTTCTTACCTCGTTCCTGTCCAATTTTGCCCTGACGGCAATTCCCGCCTCTAAAATTGCCGTCTTCAACAACCTGAGCCCGATTATTAGCGTTCTGGGAGGAATTTTTATCCTCCACGAATCACTTTATGCCTACCATATCGTGGGTGGCTTACTGGTGCTGACGGGAGTGGCGGCTACAGTGTTGTTTAAACACCGGAATTAGTTCGGTTTTTTGGCCTGAAAAGCACAAAAAAAAAGCCCCGGGCTGAAACCGGGACTTCTCATTATATAACCACTAACCAAAATAATCTTTTCTGTTTCGGGCTTTAGTTTTTGATGATGGTGGACGAAGTAGTCTTTCCTTCTTTCACAATTTCAACGACATAACTGCCACTGCTCAGTTTGCTCACATCAACGCGGGTTTGCGGGCTGTGGATGCGACTGCTGTAAACCACTTCTCCGTTGGCTGCAACGATGCGAATTGTGGCGTCCTGCTGACCTTCGGTCATCACCTCGAAGCTGGTGCTTACGGGGTTGGGATAGATACTCAATCCACTCAAGTCTTTCTTGTCGCTGAGCGAAGTGGTCAGTGTGGTGAACTCTTCAATAGTTGCAGGACCCCATTCGCCAAGGGCATTCTTTCCAATAGCAATAGCTTTATAAGTGGTGTTGGGTTCAAGTGTTGGCCACACCCAATCGTCAATGCCATATAATGGATTGCCGTCGTTTTGGAAATATTCAATGGCAGCAGTTTCGCCCAGCTCATCAAAATAAGCTTTAGTCATTAATCCGTCATGGTATTCGGCTGTCTGGTCGTTGGGTGTAACGATCATTCTAACAGATGTTTGTGTGATTTCTTGCAATACAATACTGGCTGTGGCAACGCCATTGCCGCCCAATGAAAGGGTGTGAACAAGGGTTGAATCGTAAGGGGCTTCATAGCCGCCTGCTCCCACGCTGATTGTGTAAACATAGTAATCGGTATTGGGCATCAGCTCGGTGAAATGATGAGTATAAGGAATGTTTTTCTGAATGCCGAACTGTTTGATAACAGCCTCGGGCGAACCCATAAAGGGAGCCCATTTGAGCATCTCGGCGGGTGTCATCAACACAAAATGATAGCTCACGCAGTAAGCGTTTGGAGTGAGCGTTGCATCCAATGTGGTGGTAGTAACATTGCTGAAAGTAACCGCAACATCCGGGGTTTGTGGTGTGGTAGTAGTGGGGTGGATACGCATGGCAAAGAAGTTTTCTTTGCTGCTGGTCGGATTTTTCACATGACCGCTGACCACAATCTTGCCGTCATTCTGTATCAACACACTTTTGATGTCGTCATTCGTATTGTAGGGGTTGTAAATCTTATGACCGCCTGTTCCAAAGGAAGTGTCGGTGCTGCCATCGGCATTGAGCCTGGCAACAAAGAAATCAAATTGACTTGCGGTATAAATAACATATTGTCCGGCCACAACGATCTTGCCATCGTCTTGCAGGGCGATGTCGCTTACATAGGTGGCTTCCTCAGTCAAATGGATATAGGAAACACCGTTTGTGCCAAAGCTGTTGTCGTAAGTTCCGTTGACATTCAGGCGGATGATGGCTGCATCATATTCGGGTACGCCTGGGATAAGGCCGATTTCTTTGTGTGCGCCAATCACGATTTTTCCATCGGGTTGAATCTTTACCGAACTGCCAAAGTCGGAAAGACCATCCAGATTGGCCATAAATACACCTGCCGTACCAAAACTGGTGTCTAAACTGCCATTGGTATTGTAGCGGGCAACAGCCACATCGTTATAAGTGTTGGGGCTAACGGCAAAGCCGGCTCCAACTATCTTGCCATTGGATTGAATCGTTATCTTAAAAATGTAGGACATACAATCGGCTCCCCATTCGTCTTTTAACATATTCATCACATAGCCATTCGTGCCAAACGAGGTGTCGAGGGTGCCGTTGGTGTTGAGCCTGGCCATTCCGAAATTGTCGTTCATTGCACCGGCTACCACAATCTTTCCATCGCTCTGCAAGGCCATAGTGTTGGTGTTTTGCAGCGGAGTAATGGTCACTTTTCCGTTGGTGCCAAAACTGTTGTCAATAACTCCAGTCGAGCTAAAACGCATCACCACAGTCTGATAACCTCCTGGGCTGCCCACATACGACTGGCCTGCAATCAGAATTTTACCATCCGACTGAACAACAACAGCGTTTGCCTGATTGTTGATGTAGGCCGTTGCGGTAACAATGCCGTTTTCCCCAAAACTGTTATCTAAGGTGCCGTCGGTGTTGAGGCGAAGCAGTGCAAAGTTGGCGTTCAAGCGAAACCCTTCGTTTCACTTCGGGTAGCTTAGCGGCTCAAAGTTACGTATAAACCCATGATTGTTTCACC
>JBDHYV010000176.1:0-5882 GCA_039811545.1 Bacteroidales bacterium
AGGATTTTTACCTTGGGTGCGCCCATATATTTCAGCAGGAAATAGAGCCTTCCGGCGTATTTCATCGAGCCTTCGTCGTAAAGAACAACGGTGTTGGATTCCGAAATGCCGGCATCGCCTAGGATTTTCATTATCTCGGCATCGGAAACCAAAAGGCCTTCAACGGCACCGGGTTTGAAGAAGGCTTTGTAGCTCACATTGACCGCACCGGTGATGTGAACTTTGGCATATTCGGTTTCTACTTCACCCGAAACAACGATGTATTCAGGGTTTTTTAGCTCTTTGGCTAAATCGTTGACCGAGATAAGGTCCTGGGCAAAACTTCCTGCTACGAAAGCGAAGATGATGCCCAAAGTTATTGCAAATCTTTTCATTGTCAATGGATTAGAATTTTACTTGAAGTTGAATTACAAATTCATCGCTTTTCAATTCGATGGGCTCTTCTGCACGGTAGATGTAGTTGGCTTGCAGGCGGGTCCAGTCATTAAAATAATAGTTGACACCGAAGGTCAGGTTCGATTCCTTATACTTGGCGGTATTGCCGGAGTCGAAGAAGTCGAATTTGAACACGGGTTCTAATTTCAGCGATTCGATGTTGTAGGAAGCCAACACATAGCCACCGTTTCTTTCTTTGCCCAGCTCAATGAGGTTGCCGCTGCATCCGCCGCCGAGGTCGCGGTTATAGTCGCCTTCATCGTTGATGTATTCGCCCTGAAGGGTGAAGTTGTGCGATTTGGCTTGCAACTCAAGTCCCCAGGTGGTACGAGAATCGGTATTATTGTTCATCGAAGGGTAGCCGTAGCGGAAGCTTCCGCCCACTTTGAGGAAGCTAAGAGGCTTGAATACGAGCCTGCCGACCACGTCTTTTTTCTTGTTGTTGTCAAAAGCACCTAAGCCCCGACCGTTCATCAACCCTAACTGATAGGAGAGTTTGGTGTTTTCGTTGCCGCCCATGAGCACCATCCCAAGGTCGCGGAAAGGAGCCACCATCTGCAAGGTTGCCGTCGAACGGTAAACTGTTGGCAGACCGTTGCAGGCCGTGTTGGTTTCCAGACCGAAAGGTGTCTTGAACGAACCCATACTTACCCGTGCCCAGTCGTAACGGCTATAAGTGATAAAGGCATCGAGCAGGTACGGATTGTTGGAGATGAAAGGGCTAAGCTCTAACACTACATAATAGGAGAAATCGTAAGGAATGACGCCCTGTGCACCGATGCGGGCGCGCTCAAAGCTGAAACTGTTGCTCGAAGGTTCGGTAAAATGAGATTCATATTGTCCCTGAACGAAACCAAACATCTTCAGTCCTTCGTCAGACACAGGCCCACCACAGCCCTGAGCCGATGCGCGCAGGCTGACGATGGCTAATAGAATGGCGATTAAAAAACTTGTCTTTCTCATGTCTTTTCTCTTAACAATTGATTATGGAACGATGGGAAGTTCTTTCGACATGCTGGCTTTCCACTGGTTTGGACTTGTGCCCCATGCAGCCGAAGCGTTGTTGAGTTTGTTCATGCCAAACATCATGCTTTTGGCGTTATAGCCGAGCACGCGCAGATAGGCGGTGATGGCTGCCGAGGTCTGACCGGTGTAGCAGTAGGTAACGATGGTCTTGTCCTTGTTCAGGAAGTTCATGCTGTTGTCGTTGAGCAACAGGGGGTTGATGCGGTAAGCACCTTTGATATGTCCGAAGCTGGTGTAGTCGGCTTCGCTAAAATAATTGTTGATGAAATAGTCGCCAGGAGTGCTGAGTGCGGCATCGGGCATAATCGTCAGGAAGCCTTCGTTGAGTACGGCGGCCACTCTTTCTTTCAGAATTTCAGCAGGAACGGAGGAGGTACTCGAGAATTTGGGGCTCTCGTTGGTCAGATTGGTCGGGGCAGCCTCGGTTGACCAATTGGCATGGCCTTCGGCAATGTTGCCAATGCTGGGTGTCCACACGTCGAGGGCTTTGTTCCATCCGCTCATTCCCCATTTCAAGGCTACGGCATCTGCATAACCCGAAAGACGAAGCAAGGTAACAGCGTGGGTGGCCGTCTGTCCGGTTTTACAAACCACTAAGATGGGTTTATCGGCTTTGGCAGCTTCGGTAAGGATATTTTTAAGGTCAACACGGTGTGCGTCAGCAATATGGCCTTGGGCAAACTCATCAGCACTGCGTACGTCAATCACATATTTGCTGCTAACGTTGCCATCGGCGGGAGCACCCATCACAAAACCATTCAGAATGGTGTTGAGGTCTAAGTTCTGGGCAGTCAGATAAGTGGTTAACTCTTTTTGTGCATTAAAGGTGTCTTCGTTGTCTTTTTTGCAACTGGTGAGGGTGAGGCCAGCCAAAACGAAGAGTGCAATAAAATAATAAGCGAATTTTTTCATGGTAAATAAAGGATTAATTGTTTATAAAATATTGAAAAACTGATCTATACAAAATTAATTTCTCCTAGCATCCGCCGCCTGAGGCTGCTGAGGTGTTGCCTCCGCCTAATTTGTCGAGGGCTTTTTCATAAATGTCGGGGAAGGTTATTTCCCATTTTTTCCAGCCGCCTTCTAATGCATATACCTTAGTGTAGCCAAGGTGCTGAAGGGTTTGGGCTGCTAAGATGCCGCGCTGGCCTTTTTTGCAGTAAACGATGATTCTTTCATCTTTCTGTGGCATATAAAGCCCGATGTGCTCCCAATAGGATTCATCGCCAATGTTGAATTCGATACTTCCGCGGGCAATGTTCACCGAGCCGGGAATAAAACCGTAATAGTGTTCTACTTCCTGCCGAACATCAATCAGCGTATAAGGCTCATCGCTACCTTCGTTCATTAGCGTGTGGAGTTCTTCGGGGGTGATGAGTTTTACCGTTTTCATGGCTTCTTTCACCATGTCGTCAACCGTGTTGTAAGATTGTTTTTTGCCGCAGGAAACAAGCATTAGGGCAAAAATGACCGGGATGATGAATACTTTTTTCATTGTTCTTTTATTTTTCTGTTTGTAAATTCTGTTGCTGATTGTCTTCGGTTGTCAGGTTGGCTTTTTCAGCCTCTTTTTCGTAGCCCGACACCATTGCCTTGAAATTGGCCGACACTGTGCTGCCGGTCGTTGTCATATACACATGCACAATGATGAATGCTACCACTAAAAACGCACCAAAGGTGTGGAGGTAAACTGCGGTTTGCAATCCATCGGCATCAATCGGATTTTGTGGATAGTGATAATAGAGGTAGGCGATTCCGGTGAAAATCTGAACCGGGAAAATGAGTAGGAGCAAGCCTGCATAGGTAATGCGCTGGAGCGGATTGAGCTTGTTGAAAAGGGTTTTGTGTGTGGGATGAGGCAATCCTTTGAAGATGCCTGAAGTATAGTATTTGACTTGTTCGCGAAGTTTGTCTTTTGTCGGGATGAAATTGAGATATTGCTTTGAGGTGAACATCCAGAAGATAGAAAGCAGAGCCAAGCCCATGAACGACCATGCCGAAGCCGTGTGAAGCCTTACCGCATTTTCAAAACCGAAAATCTCAAAGTTGCCGTGAATCTCAAAGCCGGTTAAGATGAGAAGAGTTACTAAAAGCATCTGCGTCCAGTGCCAGAAACGCTCAAATTTACTATAAAGGTATTGTTTTCTGTATTTCATGATTAAAGGCTGTTAAGATTAAATAATACGCATGATGGCATGGCCAATCACACCGATGATGGCCATTAGGATGATGGCAAAACCAGTGTAATCAATGAGTTTGTTGTAGTCGCGTCCGGGAAGATAGAAGTCGGTGAGCTTGGACAGACGACCTTTTTCGCGGATATGACATTCCTTGCAGCTCAGGGTTTCTTCTTTGAGTGAAACCATGTGGTTTACTGGCCAATACACTTCGGTATCAATGAAATCGTATTCTCCGCTCCACGCTCTGTTGTTGTATTCCATTCCTTGTTTAATAGCTTCGGGCCAGTCGAGGTCTTCCCACAATGCGCCTTCGCCTTTGTTGTGGGCAAAGAGTTTTACCGACAGCAGTTTCTTGTTTACCGGATCGTAGGCTTGCCGTCCGCGATGGGCTTTCACCGGGTAAATCTTGGCATTGGTGTCGGCATAGCTGCCAAAGAGTTTATTCATCTGAACCGGTACTTCCTTGATGGTGTCGTCTTCGAGGAACAGGTCGGCCGTGCCGTTAAACCAATAATATTCGGGCTGAACCATGTTGTCGAACACAAACCGACCCTTGATACTCAGATAGCTGTAATTGTGGTCGGCGTCATATTCTTTATAGCCATTTCCCGAAGCGTCGCGGCGTCCGGCTTTCGACCAGTCCCAATAGAGGGTGGTGGCGTTCACCTTGGCATAAACCGGAATATGACAGGTTTGGCAGGCTACTTTAGCATTGTGATAGTCCAACACTTTATCGTTGTGAGGGCTTTCGGTATGGCATTGATAGCAATGAAGCCGGTTGCCGTTGTTGGCATTCACACTGTATGAACGCCCTTTGATATTGTGATTGGTGGCTTCATGGCAGTCAATACACACCATATTGGGTCCGTCTTCGCCCATGTGCACATCCACTTTTTTGGTCGTGTGAAACAGGGCTTCCTCAAGGTCGCCATGCTTCACGTTATTGCCGCCCCCCCCATAAAAATGGCAGACACCGCAGTTGTCTCTGTCGGGATAGCCAACGTTGGCGGCAACATAATTGTAATCGGGTACCTTGAACTCCTTGTCTTCGGTGGCTTCGGTAGCCGGAAGACCGGCCATGCCCTTTTGTTTGAAATAGGTGTCGGTCTTGTCGTGGCAAACCAAACAGTCAATATTGGTCGGGTCGTTAAAATCGAACGATTTGTCTTCCCACCCATAGCCGATGTGGCAGCGCATGCACGAGCCGTTGTTGCCTTGAGCGCCGGTGCAGAAATTGTTGTGAATATTCATCTTCCCGATTTTCACGATGCCGCGCCCGGGAATATCGGCTTCGCGCTCCCAGGTCCAGTGGGTGCTTTTCATCAGTTCATCATCACGTTTGTTGTGGCAAGTTAAACAAGCCGCTGTAACGTCTTTTGGATTTACAAACTTCTGCTGCAGTATTTCAAACTGTCCGTGGTCAACCTTGGGCCTTGTTTCCGACTTAAAGGCTACCTCGGTTTTTGGCGGCTCATTGCGCTGTAAACCAAAATGTACCGTCAGATAAATCACCAAAGCAGGCAGTAGAATCACTACGATGAAAGAGATGATTTTTTCGACCGTGCTGTTCATGCTTTTCAATGTTAATTAGTTCACAGCAAAACTACTTATAGATTTAACATTTCTTTTGATTTTGACCAACAAGCTCGTCAAACTTACAGCGTATCCTCAACGGGCTTTTATTTGATCTACGTCAAATTATTTGTTGATTTAACCTATATTTGCATCCCGAACGTAAAAATCATTATGCTAAAAAGCCCAGACGCCCTTCGAAACAACTGCTCTATCGGCAGCAATACTTTAGAATGTCTTAACTTGCTTCAAGAGTCCGAGCTCCTGTTTCTTACCGAACAAATGGTAGATGTTTTTTACCAGAAAGGCGAGATGATTTGCAAGCAGGGAACCTTTGCCTCACACCTGATGATTATTCAGGAAGGTTTGGTGAAGAGTTTTTTGGAATGGAACAACGAAACCCTTATACTTCAGATTTTTGCTCCCGTGAACATCATAGGCTTGTCCACTTTGTTCGAGGGCAACACCATTTTCCAACATTCTGTACAGGCATACATTGACAGTCGTGTAAGTTTGATCGAAATCAAGGCTTTCAAACAGATTATGAACAGTAATGCCCAGTTTGCTGCCCGAATGGTGAGCCTTCTGGCTGAACAAAGTGCCATCATCAACGGACGGTTCTATTGTCTGACCAAGAAACAGACTTATGGCCGCCTGGCCGATGTCATT
>JBDHYV010000177.1:0-5825 GCA_039811545.1 Bacteroidales bacterium
ATCTCCCAGATAAATCGGCCAATAACTTAATCAGTGTTTTGGGTGTTGTTCCCTTTCTTCAGGACTCATATCGTGTGGCTGCCCGAAACTATTCTGTGGCCGATATTGCAAAAATCATTAGCACCCTGCGTGAGTATGATATGAAATCAAAGGGTTACGGAAGCAATGACTTGAGTGATGCTGAACTTTATAAAGAGCTGTTGTATAAGATAATACATGTTCAATAGGCGTAACTTACAAATGGTTGTCTGAGAATATTTGGTCAGCATTCATAGAACAAATCGGTTGCTTGGATGTTACAATCGCATAAATTTGCAGCCTCAAAAAACTCAACCGTATGCTGTGTATCATCCGTCACGAAACCGACCCTTATTTTAATTTGGCTGCCGAAGAGTATGTGCTGAAGAATATTGCACGCGACAGCTTTATGCTTTGGCGCAATGAACCGGCCATCATCGTTGGAAAACATCAGAATACCATGGCCGAAATCAACCTTGATTATGTGAAAGAAAACCAAATCAAGGTGGTGCGACGCCTCTCAGGCGGCGGTGCCGTTTTTCACGACTTGGGGAACCTGAATTTTACATTTATTGCTTCCGACGAAAATCATAAGTTAGTAGATTTCAGAAAGTTCACCCTTCCGATTTTGGAAGTTCTTCAAAAAATGGGGATTCAAGCCAAATTTGAGGGGCGGAACGATTTGACCATTAGTGGCCGGAAGTTTTCGGGGAATGCCGAACATGTGTTTAAAAATCGAGTGCTGCATCATGGCACGCTGTTATTCTCCTCGCAGATGACCGATCTTTCCAATGCCTTGAATGTGGATCCGGATAAGTTTCAGGACAAAGCCGTGAAATCTGTCAGAAGCCGGGTGACCAATATCAGCGAACATCTTCACGAACCGCTTACAGTATTGGAGTTTAGAGACAAAATCATGGATCATGTGAGGAATAATACGCCAGATGCCGAGATGTATAGTTTCAGTAAGCAGGATATTGACGCCATCAACCAACTCAGAGAGGAAAAATATTTGAGCTGGGACTGGAATTTTGGGTATTCGCCACAGTACAATTTTCGGAAAACGCTAAAAACAGATGGAGGAAAACTGGAAGTTGTGCTGAAAGTGACTAATGGAATCATTGAAAACGCCCGCTTTTTTGGCGACTATTTCAATAAGCTCGATCCATCTGACATTGAACAAGCCTTAGTTGGAACAGCCCATCGCGAAGCTGCGCTGAAAGATAAGCTGAAAGCTTTCGACCTTTCTGATTATTTTCTGAGAATTTCCGAAGAAGAGCTTTTAAGCACCTTGTTTTAAGCCGGCGATCATTGGATAATCACCATTCAGAAGTCGGCCGGTTTTATTCGCTGCGATGAATAGTGCTGGCTCCGGCTTGTACGGTGGGCATGATAAACAGGTCGTGAATACTCACATGCTCGGGAACATTGGCACAATACCACACGGCATCGGCAATGTCGTTGGCGGTAAGCGGTTGGAAGCCTTTGTAAACTGCTGCTGCCCGCTCGTTGTCGCCATGAAATCTTACATTTGAAAATTCGGTTTCAACGGCTCCCGGAGCTATCTGGGTAACCCTTATCCCATGTGTGTAAAGGTCGTAACGCATGGCTTTTGTGAGCCCGTCCACAGCATGTTTGGTGGCACAATACACATTGCCTTTGGCGTAGGCTTCTTTCCCGGCCACTGATCCAATATTGATGATATGACCTTTGCGGGCTTCCACCATCAAAGGCAATGCGGCTTTGGTGATCCGAAGAAGCCCTTTCAGATTGGTGTCAATCATTTCATCCCAGTCGTCCCACTTTCCATCCTGAATCGGGTTGAGGCCGCGAGCCAGTCCGGCATTGTTGATCAGAAGGTCGGGGATGATGTTGTTGTTTTGCAATAGATCAGAAAGTTGTGATGCGGTTTGCGGATTTCTCACGTCGCCTGTCAGCAAAAAGGATGTGGTGTTGAATTTTTTTTTAAATTCTTGCCCAATTTCGGTCAGGCGTTCGTTGCGGCGGGCGATCAAAACCAATTGCCATCCGCCCAGCGCAAAGCGATGAGCACAAGCCAGCCCGATTCCACTGCTTGCTCCGGTAATGATTGCTGTTTTCATAGGAGGATTATTATTTTTCTGAGTGCTTTTCGATCCAGATTCTGGCGTTGACAAAAGCCTCAATCCAGGGTGCCACTTCGTCCTGTTGCCGGCCTTCAGGATAATAAGGCCATTGCCATGGCAGGAACGAGCGCTCGATATGGGGCATCATAGCTAAGTGGCGGCCATTGTTGGAACAAATAGCCGCTGTGGCCCAGTCGCTTCCGTTGGGATTGCCCGGATATTCTTCCTGGCCGTAGTTCATCACAATTTTGTAGTTGTCGCGATAACAGGGGAAACTGAATTTCCCTTCGCCGTGGGCAATCCAGACCCCTAAACGGCGGCCTGACAAGGAGCCCAGCATCACGCTGTTGTTTTCGGGAATTTCGACATCCACAAATGCCGATTCAAATTTCCCCGAACTGTTGTGCATCATGCGAATATGCTCGGGATGTTCAGGATAGATGAGGTTGAGCTCGACCATGAGCTGGCATCCGTTGCAAACGCCAAGGCTGAGGGTGTCGGGGCGGTGATAAAAATCTTCGAGGGCTTGTTTTGCTTTTTCGTTGTAAAGGAAAGCACCGGCCCAACCTTTGGCCGACCCCAGCACATCGGAGTTGGAGAAACCGCCGACAAACACGAGCATATTCACCCCGCTAAGGTCTTCACGCCCGCTGATAAGGTCGGTCATGTGTACATCTTTCACGTCGAAACCGGCCAGATAAAGGGCATACGCCATCTCACGGTCGCCGTTCACCCCTTTTTCGCGGATGATGGCAGCCCGAACTCCGGTTGGTTTTCGCCTATTTGGGTCAATGCCAAACTGTTGCGCCTTACCCGTAAAATGTTTGCCGAAGCTGAATGCCAGGTCTTGTTTCTTGTAATTCTTGAAACGGGTTAACGCAAATTGTTCGCCACTCTGTTTTCGATCCAGAAGATAGGACGATTTGTACCATATATCGCGCAAAGCGTTGATGTCGAAACGGTGATGGTTATTGTTATGCAAGACGTGGATAAATCGCTCGGCCACTACTTGTCCGATGGTGATGTAGGCGATGCTGTGCTGTTGCAAATAATCCTCCACTTTTTCGTCGTTGGCCACCTGAATGACCACGGCGGGCTTTTCGCTAAACATCAGGTTGATGACATTATGATCATCGAGGGCATCGAGGCGGATTTTCATGCCGTAGTCGGTGTTGGCAAAGTTCATCTCGAGCAGAGTGGTGATGAGGCCGCCGGCCGAAACATCGTGGCCTGAAAGAATCAGCTCATTTTCAATGAGAAACTGGAGTGCATCAAATGCTTTGGCAAAGTATTGTGGATCAACGACATCAACGGTGTTGCTGCCGATGCTGTTGAGGGTTTGCATCAGTGCCGAACCGCCGAGATTGAAGTCGTCATTCGAGAGGTCAATATAAATCAGTTGGGAATTCAGTTCCGGTTTCAGCAGTGGGTTCACGGTTTTGCGGATATCACTCACTTCACCCACGGCAGTAACGATGACAGTTCCCGGAGCGAGCACTTTGTTGCCATCGGGATATTTTTGAGTCATTGAAAGGCTGTCTTTTCCGGTAGGTACGTTGATTCCCAGTTCGATACAGAAGTTGCTTAATGCTTTTACGGCTTTATAAAGGCGAGCGTTCTCGCCATCATTTTTGGCAGGCCACATCCAGTTGGCGCTCAACGAAACGCCCTTGATGCCATCCTGAATGGGTGCCCAGATAAGATTGGTGAGGGCTTCGGCCACAGCAAGCCGCGAGCCTTTGCGCTCGTCAATTAGCCCGGCCACCGGCGCATGACCCAGCGCGGTGGCGATACCTTTCCGGCCTTTGTAGTCGAGCGCGACAACACCCAGATTATTCAGCGGAAGTTGCAATGCCCCAATGGTTTGCTGTGTGGCAACGCGACCTGTTACCGAGCGGTCAACTTTATTTGTGAGCCAGTCTTTACAGGCCACCGATTCCAACTGTAGCACATTGTTCAGATATTGATGCAACAGATCGGCAGAGAGGGCAGGGGTACTGAAGTTGTTCTTCTTGGTCTTGTCGTCGAGAACGGTTTTGGGAGGTTTGCCCAGCAGATGTTCAAGGCGAAGATCAATGGGGCAGGCGTTTTTGTTTTTGACAAATTTCAGATGATGGTCGCCTGTGGCCTGGCCAACGATGTAAATCGGAGCCCGCTCGCGCAGGGCGGTTCTGTTGAGCAGGTCGAGTTTGTCAGGATGGATGAGCAGGCCCATGCGTTCCTGCGATTCGTTGCCAATGATTTCTTTATCGGAAAGGGTGGGGTCGCCCAAAGGCAGTTTCTCGATGGCGATGGTTCCGCCGATTTCTTCAACCAGCTCCGAGAGGCTGTTCAGATGGCCGCCCGCACCGTGGTCGTGGATGGATCGGATAGGATTTTCGTTGGATTCGGCCAATGCTCTGACTACGTTGCATACCCGTTTTTGCATCTCGGGATTGGAGCGTTGCACGGCGTTGAGTTCGATGGAGTTACTGAATTGGCCGGTGTCAACACTGGAAACAGCGCCGCCACCCATGCCGATACGGTAGTTGTCGCCTCCCAACACCACGATCTTGTCGCCCGCTTGAGGACTTCCCTTGAAGCTGTCCTCTTTTCGTGCATAGCCCACGCCACCTGCCAGCATGATCACTTTGTCGAACCCGTAATGCGTATCGCCCTGATGTTCAAAGGTTAGCAGACTTCCGTTGATGAGTGGCTGACCGAATTTATTGCCAAAATCTGAAGCTCCATTCGATGCTTTGATGAGGATTGATTCGGGCGATTGATAAAGCCAGGGTCGGGGCTGTAGTTTTTTCTCCCAAGGTCGGTTTTCGATGGTTCGGGGATAGGAAGTCATATAAACAGCCGTCCCAACAAGTGGGATGCTTCCTTTGCCACCTGCCATGCGGTCGCGAATTTCGCCGCCGGTACCGGTGGCTGCGCCATTGAAGGGTTCAACGGTGGTTGGGAAATTGTGTGTTTCGGCCTTGAGCGCGATTACCGTTTGAATGTCGTTGACTGCAAAAAAGCTTGGTTTGTCAGGTAGCTCGGGCGCAAATTGCTCGGCCTCAGGGCCTTCGATAAAAGCAACATTGTCTTTATAAGCCGAAACCAAACGATTCGGATGAGCGGAAGCCGTTTCTTTTATCATCCCAAAAAGGGTCTCAGGCATGGTCTTCCCGTCAATAACAAAAGTGCCGTTGAAAATTTTATGCCGGCAATGTTCCGAGTTCACCTGGGCAAATCCATAAACTTCACTATCGGTGAGCTTTCGCCCGATATTTTCGCTGAGTTGCTGTAAATATGCTATCTCGTCAATGCTGAGGGCAAGCCCGTGTTGTTCGTTATATTGTTCAAGGTTTTCGATCGTAACAACGGCTTCGGGCTCAAGATTAATTTGGAAAAGATGCTGGTCAATCTGGGAGTAAACGGCTTGAAGCATGGGGTCATAGGAGACCGGATGCGAGCCCATAGCGAAAAACTGCTCGATGCGGCTGATTCCATGAATGCCCATGTTTTGCGTTATTTCGACTGCATTGGTGCTCCAAGGACTAACCATCTCTTTTCGTGGTCCAACAAAAGGTCCTTTGAGGATTTCTTCATTGGTGAACGTATAACCCGTAAAAAGCCAGCTTAATTTTCTGAGGGTTTCTTCATTAAATATAGCACTGATTTCCAGAGCTATTATATTGTTTAAATCGGATTTGAAGAATCTTATCATAT
>JBDHYV010000178.1:0-5798 GCA_039811545.1 Bacteroidales bacterium
ATGCCGAAGGGCAAAGGCGTTATGTTGAGAGTTTGAGTGCTTATGCGCGTCAGTTTCTGGGCAGAATGAACAAGCCCGATGTGGACAACATCAGCGGGTTGTCGCCGGCCATTGCCATCGAACAGAAAGTGAATACCCGCAATCCGCGTTCCACGGTTGGCACCAGCACCGAGATATACGAATACCTGAAACTTCTGTTTGCCCGCATCGGAAAAACCATTTCGCCGGTTTCGCAACAGGTTGTAAAGCGTCATACGGTGAAAGATCTAGTGGATTTCATCAAGGTTTGCGAGCCCGAATCAACTGTTTTTGTAGTGGCACCTTTGGTAAGCATTGCCGGAAGAAGCGTGCACGACCATCTGACGATTCTGATGCAACAAGGGTTTGCGCGAGTTCTGCATGACGATCAGGTGTTTCGTATTGAGGAGCTGTTGAAACAAAAAAAACTTCCTACGGCCGATGAGTTTCAGATTCTTGTTGACAGGCTTCGCGTGAGTGAGATTGACGACGATTTTTTATCCCGCGCGGCCGATTCGGTACAAACGGCGTTTTATGAAGGCCGGGGACATTGTCAACTGATAGTAGAGCAGAATGAGGCACGAAATCGCTACACTTTTTCCGACCGTTTTGAAGCCGATGGGATAGCGTTTGAAGAGCCATCGGTCAATATGTTCACCTTCAATAATCCGTTTGGGGCATGCAAAAAATGTGAGGGTTTCGGTTCGGTGATTGGCATTGATGAAGATTTGGTGGTTCCAAACAAAGCTCTTTCGGTTTATGAGGGAGCCATTGCCTGCTGGAAAGGAGAAAAGATGGGCGAATTTCGCGATCGTTTGGTTTACAACGCCTCGCGTTTTGATTTTCCGGTTCACAAGCCCTATTATCAGCTCAGCGATGCGCAGCGAAAACTCTTATGGACGGGCAATCAATGGTTTGAAGGGCTCGATGATTTCTTCCGGCAGCTCGAAGAGCAGACCTACAAGATTCAATACCGCGTGATGCTCTCGCGGTATCGTGGCAAGACCATTTGCCCGGAATGTAAGGGTACACGCTTGCGAAAAGACGCCTCTTATGTGCAGGTTGGCGGTAAAACTATTTCTGAAATCGTATTGATGCCTTTGGATCTGGCTTACGAATTTTTTAAGAACATTGAGTTAAGCGAGACCGATATGCAGATTGGCAAAAGGTTGCTGACCGAGATTATTTCGCGTTTAGAATTCCTTTTGGATGTGGGTTTGGGTTATCTGACACTCAATCGTTTATCCAACAGCCTTTCGGGGGGAGAGTCGCAGCGCATCAACCTTGCCACCTCTTTAGGTTCGAGTTTAGTGGGGTCAACCTATATTCTCGACGAGCCCAGCATCGGGCTTCATCCGCGCGACACCGTCCGCCTCATCAGGGTATTGAAACGGCTTCGTGATATCGGAAATACGGTCTTGGTTGTTGAACACGACGAAGACATCATCAAAGCTGCCGATCAGGTAATTGACATAGGGCCGTTAGCCGGTCGTCTGGGAGGTGAATTGGTTTTTCAAGGCACGTTTGACGAGATTTTGAAAAGCGAAACAAGCCTCACCGGCCGTTATCTGTCGGGAAAAGAAGTTGTTGCAGATTCGAGGCGAAGCCGTTCGTGGCGCGACTTTCTGGAAATTATCGGCGCAATGGAAAACAATCTCCAATCGGTCAACGTGAAGATTCCGTTAGGCATTCTCACCGTTGTTACGGGTGTGAGCGGCTCGGGAAAATCGTCACTCATCAGGGGAATCCTCTACCCTGCCCTAAAAAAAATCACCGGTGGTTTTGCCGAAAAGACAGGCCGCTACGCCGAACTCAAAGGCGATTTGAACCAAATTGGCACGGTGGAATTGGTTGACCAGAATCCGATTGGACGCTCATCACGCTCAAATCCTGTAACTTACGTCAAGGCTTTCGACGACATCAGGCAATTGTATTCGGAGCTGAAATTGGCCAAAACGAGAAATTACAAACCCGGATTTTTCTCGTTCAACGTGCCGGGCGGGCGCTGTGATGCCTGCGAAGGCGAAGGAACAGTGAAGATTGAAATGCAGTTTATGGCCGATGTGTTTTTAGAGTGTGAGGTTTGTAAGGGACGGCGTTTCAAAGACGAGGTGTTAGACGTACGTTTTGCCGGTGTCAACATTGCCGAACTCCTTGAAATGACCATAGATGAAGCCATTCTTTTTTTTAAAGAAAACAAAGCTCAGTCGCCCTTGTGTCTGAGAATCGTGCAACGCTTGTTGCCCCTTCAGGAAGTTGGCTTGGGCTATCTGAAGATGGGGCAATCGTCGAACACATTGAGTGGCGGCGAAGCACAGCGTATCAAGCTTGCCTTTTTCCTGACCAAAGGACAGAACGAAAAGCCCACTTTGTTCATTTTTGATGAACCCACGACGGGCCTTCATTTTCACGACATCCGCAAACTGCTCGATTCGCTGAATGCACTCATCGAAAATGGTCATAGCGTGGTGGTGATTGAACACAATCCGGAAGTGATTCTGGCTGCTGACTGGGTGATTGATCTTGGCCCTGAAGGCGGCAATAAGGGCGGGCAAATTGTTTTTGAAGGCAAGGTGGAAAACCTGTTACAACATTCCGGCTCGCACACAGCCAACGCCCTCAGGCAAAAACGCCATTTCGGCAAATAATGTATTTTTGCAAGCCCCCGTTAAACAATTTCGATTTTCAAATTGTTTGTGTATCGGGTACTCATTAACTATTATCAACTAATATTCAATTTGTTATGCGTTTTCTTTTCTTTTTTGTTTTGCCGCTTTCATTTTTGTTTTCGTGCAGTCAGGGTCAACGGCACAATCATAGTCACGACCATTCGCACGGAAGCACTGAAGCAAAAACCATCGTTCATTACGATCGGGAAGTTCATTTTAGCGAGGTGAAACAGCTCACCTTTGGAGGCGACAATGCTGAAGCCTATTTTAGTTTCGACAACCAGATGCTTGTGTTTCAGTCGAATAATCCGGCATGGAAATTAAACTGTGATCAGATTTTTTATACCCGTCTGGCCGATTCGCACATGGACACGGCCATGCCACAAATGATCAGCACCGGCTTGGGACGTACAACCTGTTCGTTTTTCATGCCCGGCGACACCACCATTCTTTTTGCTTCGACACATCAGGGCGATGGAAGCTGTCCGCATGTGCCTGAACCACGCGAGGATGGCAAATACGTCTGGCCCATCTACAGCGATTACGATATCTATGTAGCCGATTTGAAAGGGAACATCATCAAAAAATTGGTCGAGCATCCGGGCTACGATGCCGAGGCTACCGTTTCGCCCAAAGGCGACAAGATTGTGTTTACGTCGGATCGCTCGGGCGACCTTGAGCTGTACACCATGGATATTGACGGCAGCAATGTGAAACAAATCACTTTTGAATTGGGTTACGATGGCGGTGCCTTTTTCTCGCCCGATGGCAACAAGTTAGTTTTTAGATCATCGCGCCCTAAAACGCCGGAAGAGCAGCAGGAATACAAAGACTTGCTGAAACAAGGCTTAGTAACACCCACCAATATGGAGATTTACGTTTGCAATATTGACGGCTCCGAGCTGCGCCAGATTACCCAACTGGGCAAAGCCAACTGGGCTCCCTATTTTCATCCGTCGGGCGACAAGATTCTGTTCAGCACAAACCACCATTCCAAACGCGGATACCAGTTCAATATTTTTATGATCAACCTCGACGGAACAGGATTGCAGCAAATCACCTTTGACGATACTTTTGATGCGTTTCCGATGTTTTCGTTTGACGGCAAGAAATTGGTCTTTTCGAGCAACCGCAACAATGGCGGAACGCATGACACCAACATTTTTCTGGCCGACTGGAAAGAAGAATAAGTATGCAAAAACAAAAGAATCACCTTCAGAACCCTGGCCTTCACAGTCGGGGTTCTCATTTTAGCCACACGAGATGACAAACGAAAAGCACCAACAGGTTTTTGAGGTTTTAGACCGTCTTTCCATTCGTTACACCGTGATTTATCATCCGCCCACTCCCACCATCGAGGAAGCACTGCTTTACTGGAAAGACTTGGATTCGGTACATTGCAAGAATCTGTTTTTCCGCAACCACAAAGGCAACCGGCATTATTTAGTGCTTTTCGACTGCCGTTATCAATTGGGCATTCACGAGCTTGAAAAACGTTTGAAGCAAGGCAAGCTCAGTTTTGCCTCGCCCGAGCGCATGCAAAAATATCTTGGGCTGAATCCGGGCAGTGTTTCCCCTTTTGGTCTCATCAACGATAAAGAACAACATGTGCATATTTTTATTGACGAAACCCTTTTGAAAGCGCGGCGTCTGAGTTTTCATCCCAACGACAACACGGCAAGCCTGAGCATTGCCACATCTGATTTCGTTCGTTTTTTGGATACGATGCGCAACGGATACACCTTTCTGCCGCTTTACGACACAACCGAAAATGTTGAACATGAAAGTGGTGACGAAAAACAAAACGCCACCTCATAGGTATTTTGCCTGAAGCACGGATAGTTTTACTACTTTTGCAAAACATGCAAACGGTCGTAAAGCGTTCAACACCTCGACCAAACGCTGCAACTTAAGTGCTTCTTTATGAGTCCGAAAGAACAAATTCAAGTCGGAGTTCAGTCCGAAATCGGAAAATTAGAATGTGTGATTACCCACACGCCGGGTCGAGAAATTGAGAACATGACCCCCGAAGATGCCGGTCAGGCTCTTTACAGCGACATCCTGAATCTTCATGTGGTTCAAAACGATTACAGTCAGTTTCTGGGCGTATTGAAGAAGTTTGCCAAGGTTCTCGAAGTCAAAGAACTGATGTCCGAAGTGCTCAAAAATGAAGAAGTTAAAAACGAACTTTTGTCCAAAATCTGCCGTCAGGAAACGACGGACGATGTTTGCCAGCGGCTCTACGAGCTCAGCCACAAAGAGCTTATCCGCCAGTTGATCGAAGGCGTTGAGATGCGCAAAGACACCGTCACCAACTTCTTGTCGCACGAACATTTTACGCTTCATCCGCTGCCCAACTTTTTCTTTACCCGCGATGCGTCATTCACCATGAACGAGAGTGTGATGATTTCGCAGATGGCCAAAAAGGTGCGCGAGCGCGAGTCGTGGATTATGGAGGCCATCTTCCGTCATCATCCATTGTTCAACACCAAGGTAGTGAATCCGGTACGGCAATACGACCGCAGCGGCAAAGGCAGCATCGAGGGCGGCGATGTGTTGATTATCCGACACGACGTTTTCATGAGCGGCATTAGTTCGCGCACTACCAGTCAGGGTGCCGATGCCATTTTAGAATACCTAAAAACCCTTCCGGGCACCAAACATCTCATCCTGCAGGAGTTGCCGACCAAGCCCGAGTCGTTCATTCATCTCGACATGACTTTTACCATGCTCGACCGTGACACCTGTATGGTTTTTGAACCACTCATCTTCCGTTCGAGCCGTCATATCACAATCCATGTTGAGATTGACGGCGATAAAGTGGTGAAAATCAGGGAAGAGAAAAATATTCTTGAAGCCCTTAAAAAGCTAGGCCTCAACCTCGAGCCTGTTTATTGCGGAGGCGACACCGACACGGTGATCATGGAAAGGGAGCAATGGCAGAGCGGAGCCAACTTTTTCGCACTGGCTCCCGGAAAAATCATCGGTTACGGACGCAACACCCACACCATCGAGGCATTGAGCAAGAAAGGCTATGCTGTGGTGAAAGCCAAAGATCTGCTTAAAAACAAGGTTGTCCTGACCCATACCGAGAAATTTGTGGTTACCATC
>JBDHYV010000179.1:0-5754 GCA_039811545.1 Bacteroidales bacterium
ACCTTGTCGAGCACCCATGAGGCATAGAGTTGCGAAAAATATTCCCTTGGAAAGACCGCCTGCGGCGCACCCACCATATCGAGCAGAATACCGAAGTTGGCTTTATAGCCTGGCAGATGCGGGTTGCGCGACCAGTATTGCGAGCCCAGCGCCCAGAAATTTTCATCGCCGTTGAAGCGTTCGTCGGTATGTGGTCCGTAGTCTTCGAGGTCGAAAAGAACGATATCCACGCCAATACCTGGATCGGGAGCTTGTTGCCGTAGCAGCCGGGCCATCTCCATCAGCACGCCCACGCCGCTTGCACCGTCGTTAGCACCATCAATGGGTTTGCGCCGATTGGCTTCCACCGGGTCGTGATCGGCAAAAGGCCGTGAATCCCAATGTGAGGCCAGCACAATCCGCTTCGTAGCTTTTGGGTTGAAGATGGCAACGATGTTTTGTCCATCGAAGATGGTTTTGTCGTAAACCCTTGTTTTAAAGGGTTGTACCACCACGGTATCGGCCCACTCATCAAGCCGACGGATGAGCCAGTCGGCGCAGGCTTTGTGTGCCTGGGTTCCGGGAACACGCGGCCCAAAACGGGTCTGAGCAGCCACATAAGCATAAGCCGAGTCGCCTTCAAAGACAGGAAGACTTACCTGAAGTTGTGTCTGCACGGAAGAGTCATCCGTTTTCGGCTTCGTTGAATTGCTGCGGCATGAAGCCAGCAATAAGATGAGAATGAAAGGAAATGTTTTTTTCATCTTACAAAAATAGTCATTCTCCAACTGCCGGATGTTTTTTTGGATACTTCTGTTTACCAGTTTTGAAATGGCTCACCAAATTTGTCGAAAAACACCATCTCACTGATATCCTGACGCTTGCGAACGGCCTTCTCGGCTTCCACCAAATTTAGATGGAGCAGGTCGGGATCATCGGGATAGCCCAAAACAGCTACCGACACCACCACATGATCATCGGGGATGCCAAACAAACGGGAAGCCAAAGCGGCATCAAAGCCTCCCATCTGGTGTGCAAAAAGTCCTTCGGACATCGCTTGAATGCTCAAATAGGCCATCGCCTGACCAAGGTCGTACTCAGCCCAGCGGTTTTGCCGGCCGGGATGCCGCTTGCTGCTGTGATTGGCGATATTGAGCATGAGTACCGGTGCTGTGCCAGCCCAAAGCTGGTTGTAGCTGTCAAGGGTTGAGAAAATCTTTTGGTATGTTTCGTCTCCCTTGAGACCAACGATAAATCGCCAGGGCTGTTCGTTGGAGGCCGATGGAGCCCATCGGGCTGCTTCAAACACCTTTCGCAGTATACTCATCGTTGGCTGCTGATTCGAAAACGAACGCGGACTCCAGCGCTCTTTGATTGCCGAAAGTAGAGCCTGGTCGGTTGTGGCATGTTTGTGTAAAGGTTGAAAACGCATAGTTTAAATTGGTTTTTTTGAAAAAGATTGTCTTCAACAACAAAACTACACGGTTTTTGTTTAATCCGGACAGGCGCGTGTGGCCATACACTTTCAATTGTCTATTTTTGCCCACTGAATTCAACGGAATGAAACTGACCAATTATCACACTCACACTTTTTTTTCTGACGGAAAGGCTTCGCCAGCCGATTGTGTGGCCCATGCTTATCGTTTGGGTTTGAACGCATTAGGTTTTTCTGACCACAGCCCTTTGCCTTTTGAAAACAGCTTTTCGTTGCGGGAAGACCGCCTGCCGGAATATGTAGCCGAGATACGCCTTCTGCAAAAGGAAAACGAAGGACTGATGCAAATTTGGCTTGCACTCGAAATGGATTACATCCCCGGCATGTCGGCTTCTTTTGCTGAATTGAAACAAAAAGCCGGATTAGATTATGTGATTGGCTCGGTTCACCTGATCGGACATTCGCATCAGGATAATCTCTGGTTCACCGACGGTCCGGATGTGGCGGTGTATGACGAAGGGCTGAGACATTTTTACGGGGGCGACATCCGCCGCGGCGTGAAAGCCTTTTACAATCAGACCAACGAGATGATCCAAAATGAAACTTTCGATGTGATTGGTCATTTCGACAAGATTAAAATGCACAATCAGGGCCGTTATTTCAGCGAGTCGGATGCGTGGTATCGCCGATTAGTGCTCGAAACCCTGAACCTGATTCGCCAAAAAGGACTAATTGCTGAAGTCAACACCCGCGGCATTTACAAACAGCGTTACAACGGCCTTTATCCTTCGGGATGGCTTTTGCACGAGATGAGCAAATCAGGCGTTCCTGTCATCATCAGCAGCGATGCCCATCAGCCTGCTGAGCTCGCGGCCGAGTTTGACAGAGCCACCGAAACGCTGATGGCAGCCGGATATAAAAATGTGATGATGTTCGACAACGGGCAATGGATCGAACAGCCGTTGAACGACCTGAAACAACGGTAGAATTTCAAGCTTTGGCGGGGCTCAGGGTGAACCTTACATTATTGCGAACAACAATGGAACTCGATATGATGAAAACAATGCGTCTTTCGGTTAAAGCCTTATCTTTGAATTTTAAAACCCACTGTTTTGTATGATTTTTGGCATCGGCACCGATATCATCGAGGTTGTGCGGATTGAAAAGCAATTGGCAAACAATCAGGCACTGAAAACGAAGCTGTTCACCCATCGCGAACAAATTTATTCCGAAGGCAAATCCACGATGTATCAACATTATGCAGCGCGTTTTGCCGCCAAAGAAGCCTTTTTCAAAGCGTTAGGCACGGGCTATCGTTTTGGAATGGCATTTCACGAAATCGAAGTGGTGAACGATGAACTGGGTAAGCCGGTGATTCACCTGCATGGCAAAGTGGCCGATTTTCTTCGCGAAAACCAGATAGCACACGTACACCTGAGCATCTCGCATGTGAAAGAGATGGCAGTGGCTTATGTGGTGCTCGAGAAATAATCAGCAATCGAGCTCCACCACCACCGGACAATGGTCGGAATGGACGGCCTGAGGCAGGATGGAGGCCGACTTGAGCTTTGGCAAGAGGTTCTCGCTAAGCATATTGTAATCAATGCGCCATCCTTTATTGTTGGCCCGCGCGTTGGCCCGGTAGCTCCACCAACTGTAGTGATACGGTTCTTTGTTCAGATGCCTGAAGCTGTCAATATATCCCTGATCTAAAAAACCGCTCATCCATTCGCGTTCTTCGGGCAGGAACCCGCTCACCGTGGCGTTGCGCACCGGGTCGTGGATGTCTATCGGCTGATGACAGATATTGTAGTCGCCTGAGAGCACTAATTTTGGACGTTCGAGGCGCAGGCGATTCACATAATCCTGAAAACTACTAAGCCACTGCATCTTAAAAGCCTGACGTTCATCGCCGCTGCTTCCCGAAGGATGATAGACCGACACCACCGAAAGTTCGCCAAAATCGGCCCGTAAAAAGCGACCTTCGGCATCATAAAGGGGTATTCCCATCCCGTAAACCACCCGGTCGGGCTGTTTATTAGACAAGAGTGCCACTCCGCTGTAGCCCTTCTTTTGGGCCGGATACCAAAACGTGTGATAGCCCAGGGCTTCAAATTCCATCACCGGAATCTGATCCACCATCGCCTTGATTTCCTGAAGACAAATCACATCAGGCGATGCGGCAACAAGCCATTCGACAAAACCTTTGGTGATGGCAGCCCTGATGCCGTTAACATTGTATGAGATAATTTTCATATAACCGGATTGACCGTGAACAAGGCTACGAAGATAAGAAAAGCTTTGCAACATCCGGGAAAGGAAAAAATACTGGAAAAGCCTGATACAGAAAGTTTTTTTCTATTTTCGTCAAAAAAATAGCATCTTCAGATATGGAACAAAAGCCAAAACTGTTGGACAAGTTTCTGGTTTGGAGGCCAAAGCACATCAACGACAGGCAGTATATCTATCTGTTGAGTGTGGTGGCCGGTATCATTGCTGCCATTGCAGCTATTGTCATCAAGAAGTCGGCACATCTGATACAGTTTTTGCTTACCAATCATTTTTCTAATCAATACGAGAATTTTCTTTACATTTTTTATCCGGCCATCGGTATCCTGCTTGCCTTACTCTTTATGCGCTATATTGTGCGGCAGGAGTCTGGGCACGGCATTCCGGGCGTGTTATATGCCATTTCGCGCAAAAACGGACTGATCAAGTTTCACAATGTCTATTCGGCCATTGTTTCGAGTGCTTTCACCGTTGGTTTTGGCGGTTCTGTGGGGCTCGAAGGCCCGACAGTTTCAACCGGTGCGGCTGTCGGCTCCAATCTTGGCCAGTTTTTGCGGCTCAACCATCGTCAGATCATCCTGATGATCAGCTTGGCCAGCGCTGCCGCAATGGCCTCCATCTTCCAGTCGCCCATCGCGGCTATTCTTTTTGCACTCGAAGTCATCATGATTGACCTTTCGGTGGCTTCGCTCGTGCCCCTGCTCATCGCCACGGTGACGGCTGTGCTCACTTCCTATTTTGTACTCGGACAGGCGGTGATGTACCCCATTGATCGAAGCGTTACCTTCGACAGCTCCAACACCATGTATTATATTGGCCTTGGAGTGTTGGCCGGACTATTTTCAGTGTATTTCACCAAAGTTTCTATCTGGGTTGAGTCGAACTTTCATAAACGTTATGCCGACTGGCGATTGCGTTTTGTCATCGGAAGCCTGATGCTGGGAAGCCTGATTTTCTTTTTCCCTTCACTTTATGGCGAGGGCTACGAGGCCATCAACCAGAGCCTGAAAGGCGACTACAGTGCTTTGTATAATCACAGCATCTTTTTTGATTTCAGGGAGGATATGTGGATCATCTTTGGGCTGTTTGCAGCAGTATTACTCATGAAAGCATTTGCCACCTCGCTCACTTTTGCAGCCGGAGGAGTAGGGGGCATTTTTGCTCCATCGCTGTTTCTGGGTTCTTTCTTGGGACTTTTCTATGGTGTTTTTGTGAATTATATCGGACTGGGAAACCTCGACCCGGGCAAGTTTGCCGTCATCGGTATGGGCGGCATGATCGCCGGAATCCTTCACGCACCATTGACGGGCATCTTTTTGATTGCCGAAATCACCGGAGGCTACAACCTCTTTGTGCCGCTGATGATCGTTTCGACCATCTCCTTTGCCACCGTAAAAGTGTTCGTTTCCGACTCAGTTTATACCTATCAATTGGCCGCCAGAGGCGAACTGATGACCCATAACAAAGACAAAAGCGTGCTCAATATGATGAGCGTGAGCGGAATGATCGAAAAAGATTTCCATTGCATCTTGCCCGGACAAACATTGGGCGATTTGGTGAAAGCCATCAGTCGCTCCAAACGCAATATTTTCCCGGTGGTGGACAGTCAGGGCTATTTCAAAGGCCATATCCTGCTGGATGATATCCGGACGATTATGTTCGACACGGAATTATACAACACATTGGTTGACAGTATAATGGTTTATCCTTCTTATATTATTTGCCCGACTGATCCGATGGAAAATGTGGCCACTATGTTTCGCGATTCCGGAAAATATAATTTGGTTGTACTCGACCAGGGAAAATATTTGGGCTACGTTTCACGCGCCAATGTATTTCTCACTTACCGCACCAAACTGAGCGAAATATCGCAGGACTAATTTTTCCGATGGAACCAAGGTCTTTCACCGGAATAATTTAGCCGCAATGATATGACCAAAGCCAGAAGTGATGGTATAAATTTTATAATCTAGCTTACTTAGTACATGACAAAAATCACAAACAATTGATATTCAGATAAATGTGTTAATAACTTGGTAATAACTTTTTTG
>JBDHYV010000180.1:0-5752 GCA_039811545.1 Bacteroidales bacterium
CTCTGCGAAACCCCGAAATACCACGAAACACTCCATCTGCCCCACGGGCTTCAAGGCTATTTCGACTACGAACAAGGTTTAGCCTGTGCCAAAGCCAACAACAAACCCCTGTTTGTTGACTTCACCGGCCACGGCTGCGTCAATTGCCGCGAGATGGAAGCCAATGTGTGGAGCGACCCGCGCGTGCTCAGGCTGCTCCGCGACGAATACTTAGTGGTGGCCCTCTATGTGGACGATAAAACCGAGCTCCCCGAAAGCGAATGGGTTACTTCAACCTACGACAATAAGGTGAAAAAGACCATCGGCCGAAAATATGCCGACTTCCAGATTACCAAGTTCAATGTCAACGCACAGCCTTTCTATGTGCTCATGGGTCACAACAACGATGTGCTGATGCAGCCTCGCGCCTACAACCTCAATGTGGACGAGTTTGTGGCCTTCCTCGAGCAAGGTCTGAAAAATTTCAAAGAAAGCAAATCGGTGTTCAGCATCCAATAAGGAAAAGTTTAATACTCCAATACCACACCCCTTTTGAGCGGCTATCCAGCCGCTCAAAAGGGGCTTTTTAATGATCAGTTATCTGTCTATTCTACAACGAACCTGAAAAATTCAACGAACGGAAAATATTGAATTGATTTTTCTAACTTCGCAATCGGATTTAACGATGAAACACCATGGCAAATAAATATGTAAACTTTATCTCGGACGAGCACTTACTAAACTGCATTGAGAATTTGCATAAAGCATATTTACGGGCCAAAAACAACATTTCTAAAAAGAGCTTTTATACCAATAAAGTTGATACAATCAAATTAACTTTTGATGCTAAGTTCAACGACATCAACGAAGATGATTTAATTCAATCTGAAATTCTTCGCCAGATTGACAAATCTATAAACAATTCTATCGGAACTTTTCACGAGCAAATTTTAGGCGGAATAAAAGGTTTTGAAGTTGGAAATTTAAGCGGTTTTGACATCAAAGCGAGTAATAATACGCTTTTTGCTGATATCAAAAACAAGCATAACACAATGAACAGCAGTTCTGCAGAAGCCTTATTTCAAAAATTGGCTCGTTATGCAGACGACTACAAAAAAGCAAAATGTTATTGGGTTCAGATTTTAGCTAAAGGAAGTTTCAACGAACGTTGGCAAGGCGAAATCAACGGAAAAGAATACAGCCATTCCAGAGTTTTCAAAATTTCGGGAGACCAGTTTTATGCTTTACTTTCGGGGCAAGATGATGCACTTTTTCAATTTTACAAAGCATTGCCAAAAGCAATAAAAGACTATTTGAAATCTGTTGAAAAAGACGAAAACAAAAAAGAAAATTCGGCTTTAGAAGAAATCACTTCTGAAACCGAAAAATCAAAGCGAACAATTCTCGACCAAATAACTTTTGAGAATTATAGTTACTATTTGGGTTTTGATAAACTATAATATTTATTCAAAAACTTCACAATCGAATAACCAACTTCACGACCCAAATTGACAGGAACGGCATTGCCGATTTGCTTGTATTGTTGTGCCAACGAACCTGCAAATTCCCAGTCATCGGGAAAAGTTTGTATTCTCGCATATTCACGAACCGTAAACGGACGAGTTTCGTCTGGATGGCAACGCTCGGTTTGCTTTTGTGCAGGACTGCAAGTCAAAGTCAAACAAGGTTCGTCCCAACCAATTCTACGGGCAATACCGGTCTTTCCACCGCCTAAATGGAAACTTCCACCCATAAATTCCTTTTGAATTTCCAAAGGCAAATCACGCCAATAGCCTTTTGGTGGCACTAAATCCAAAACCTCTTTTTTGCTTTGTGGATATTTTGCACCGTTCGATTTTGGAACGTTCGTATCAAACAACTCGCCTTTTTTCTAAGCATCTTTTAAGTTGTAGATTTTCTTGTAAGGTTTTGGATATTCGTATTTCACATCAATATCTTTCCGGACACCAACCAAAACTAAACGCTTTCTTTTTTGTGGAACTTTGTAATTTATAGCTTTTAAAACCTCAACCGGTGCTACATTGTAGCCAATTTCATCTAAAATAGAAATCATTCCTTGCAATGTTCTGCCATTTTCATGGCTCAACAATCCACGAACATTTTCGCCTATACAAATTGGTGGATTAACTTCTTTGACCACTCTTGCAAATTCATAAAAAAGTGTTCCTCTTGCATCCGCCAAACCTAACTTTTTTCCTGCATAACTGAACGCTTGGCAAGGAAATCCACCCGTAACAACATCAACTTTTCCATTATATTCCGAGAAATCAAAATCTTTAATATCGCCCTCTAATACTTTCCAATTCGGACGGTTTTTTCTCAGAGTAGCACAAGCAAATTTGTCAATTTCATTCAATGCTTCGCATTTCAACCCTGCTTTTTCCATTCCGACAGCCAAGCCACCTGCACCAGCAAAAAGTTCTAAAACTTTATACTCAAAATTTGGCTCAACATCATTAGAAACTTCCTCTTCTATATCCGCTTGAATAAAATTTGTAAACAATTCCAAAACTTCCGACTTTCGATAAACACGATAATTACTCATAGGTTCACGCACAGCCGACAGTTTACCCTCATCGTCCCATCTACGCAAAGTTTTTGTACTTTTATTCAGCAATTTTGCTGTTTCTGAAATTGTTAAATATTCACTCATAACCAAATTATACAACATTAGACATTGGTTACAAATTTAGAACAAACTTTTGAACTGACAACACAAACGAGAAAATAAAGAACGGCAGCTACAAGCGTTTTGAACGCAAGGGGGCGGTTTGCTCATCCCTTGTTCCTAAGCCCGGCGGCCAAACTAAAAATGCGCTGTAAATCCGCATAAGCCACGGATTTACAGCGCATTGTCGCAGGATAGCACTCCGGCTTATTCCTCTAATTTGTGGTAAGCCTGATAGAGTTTCCGTCCGCCGTAGGCGGCACCAAGTCCGAGCAAGATAGTGAGCCCGCTCCCGATGGGCGCACCGCCGCCTTGCGGCTGGTTGCCCGTCTGGCTATGGCCTCCCGATGGCGGAGGCGGCGGCCCCTGACTGAATACAGCGGTTGAACTTCCGGCTACAAGCGCCATCAACAACGTGAAAGCAAAAATTTGAATCGTCTTTTTCATGGTTTGTATCTTTTTCGTGTTTCTTTTTTTAATTGCTAAGCTAAGTCGGCACCTTATATTATAAGACCACTTTTGCACTCACAACCTGCCCGCCGGTGATGGCTGTTACCACATAAACGCCTTTGGGCAGTTTGCCGGTGTTCAGGCTTGCCTGACCCGTGTTGTTGAAGTGTTTTGTCATCACCATGCGGCCGGTGATGTCCGTCATCACAAAGTTGGTGGGGGCGGCCAGACCGCTCAGATAAACATAACCGTTGTAGGCATACAGGCGCACTGTGCTTGTTTTCGGACTTTCTCCAATGCCGAGTGCGTTCATTTCCAACTCAAAACGCATTACATCGTCGCCTTCCTCAGCGCTGAAGGCATAGCTGTTGTGCTCGCTCAGATTGGTCACCGTGCCGGTTTTCTTGTCGGTCAGCTTCAGCATCATCCCTGCCGGACTTTCCTGCAAGCGGATGATGTATTGATCGGCCTGGTTTTTTACAAACCCAAAGGGAATCACCTTGTCGTCGAAGTCGGGCATGGCGTTGGTGGACAATTGTTCGTTGTCGCTCACCGAGAAGAACTGCGGGGCATAGCCGGATAGGAAAAGCGCATCGTGATAGGCATCAAATCCGGCGGTGGCAGCGCTGTTGAGCAGCAGCTTGCTCTCCTGTGCCGAAGCGCCCGAAGCCTCAGCAGCCACTAACAACACCATATTGCCCGAGCCGTTTTTGTAAAACGCCTGATTGTTATGCACACGGGCTGCCAGCTTAATTGTGATTCCGGCATTGTGGTCAGTTGCCTGCACCATAAAGCCCTGGGCTGAAGGAATGATGCCGCCTTTTCCGATATCACTGTAGCTTTTGATGCCTTCATGCCAGATTTTGGCGTTGTCGTTCAAATTGTTAAGAGTCATTTCGCCTCCACCGTTATTCCATCTGATGGCGCTGGCATAAGGATTGCCGAGTAGATGCCAGCCCGAATAGGTATTGCCGCTCTTGGTCAAGCCCGAAATGGTAACATCCGAAGCATTTAGTGCGCCATTGAAACTGAGGGTTTGGTTTTGCTCGTACGAAACCATATATCCCCGGCCAACCACGAAATTGACGCTGCCGTTCCAGTCATTGAAACCGCCGTCTTTTTGGTTCATCCAGGTGTTGCTGGGTTCATCCCATCCGTAGAAGTCGTATCCATTTCCATCGCCTGAGGTGGTGAAAGCCGTGATGGCCTGGGCTGCCACCGGTGAGCTGATCAGATGCCAGCCACCGTCGGCCGCTGCCCAGCCGCCTGTGAGGTAACGCTCCGCAGTTGCCTGAACACCGGCATTGGAATGGATGAGCGAAGCCGTACCCGTGGCATCCGATTCGAGAAGCAAACCTACGTTTCCGGCATTATTGGTGATGTCGCCCGACACTGTCAGATGCTTGCCGCTGCTGACGATGAGCTTCCCTCCGGCCTGGATGGTGAGCGCAGAACAGCTTGCATCATTGGCATCCTGGGTAATGGTATGGCCGCCGACAATGGTAATGGCATCCTTGGCTTCCGGCACAGCACCTGACGACCAGGTGTCATGATCACTCCAGTTTCCGTTTTTAGCCGAATTTACCAACTTGCCCGTTGTTACCTCAATCTCATCGGACGAAGCCGACTCAAAGCTGCCACTTTTTGCTTTGACGGTGTAGGTGTATTTAGTGTTTGGAGTGAGACCGGTAACATTTTTTGAAGTTGAGTTAACAGTTAGGTTTTCATAGTTTTCAACAAAAACTTTGTTGGAAATTTTAATATTATCCAAGAAAGCCCTTTTTGCAGAAGTTTCAATTTTCACAGTTGAGCTAGCCGTAGCAGAAGCCAAAGTCACTGTTTTTGTTTCAAAAGCATCGGCTATTTTCGCCGTATAGGTGACTGTTTGCACTGTGCCTCCATCTACTGAAACTTTTATATCACCTTCAACCGTTGTCCAACCTTTGACATCAAAAGTTAAAGTTGCACCACTTGAAAGATCTATTGCTTTGCTTGTGATTGAACCAACCCCATCACTCTTCCCAATTCTTACAGCCCCCCCTGCTTGATAAGCAGTACTCACTGTGGGGAAATTCGTATTGCCAACCCAACTAGAGCTTGAACCAGTGGTTGTTGTATTGTCGCCAGTTGTTATACTAGAAAAATCCTCATCAAGAAATACAGAACCACTAAAAACATCTAATTTATACTCAGACGCCCCACTCACCGCTCCCCAGTTGGCGGTAAAACCGGTAGTGCTTATATTGGTAGCTGCGGCGGCGGTGGGAGCAGCCAGACCGACACTGCCGCTCAGCGTAACGGTTTTGTCTGAGGCATCGGTTGAGCTGAGTGTTAAATCTTCGCCGTTGTAATTGCCAACGGCTAAACCGGCTTTCAGCCGTACGTAAATGGTGGTACTGGCAACCGTGCCCTCAGACTGGGTGAGTGTAATTGAACTTCCAAAGCCTGAACCCGAAGAGGTGGAAATCTCATAATTGGTTGGTGCATCAAGGCTGATATTGACAGTCAGGTTGCTGCCCGATACCGTGAATGATTGTACAGTGCTGGGTCCGCTGCCGTGGTTGTAGGTGAAACCGGTTAAAGTAGCGGTGGAGACGGTGATGGTGGGGGAGGCAGGTGATGTTGTTCTTTTAA
>JBDHYV010000181.1:0-5740 GCA_039811545.1 Bacteroidales bacterium
GACATGAAAAGAGGAAGCGTTACGATGCTGAAGGTCAAGCCGATAAGCAGAGCATAAAGGATGCCATCGAAAGCCGTTCGGAAACTTTTTTGCTTCTGGAAGTAAAACCTGAGAAGGATGAATTTCCCCAACTCGGAGCCAAATCCAACGACAACAAAGGCGTAAAAACCAGTGCGTTTAAGATTCCTCAACTCGTTAATCCCCTTAAAGATTGTTGCTTCGTTGAGCAAAAGCAGGGGCACGGAGGCCAGCAGCCCAAACAGCAGAGCCTGAATTATCAGTTTCCATGAACGAATGTTAAATTTGTAATGGAGATAGGCCAAGAATAAGACAGTAAGAATGAGTGGGAGAATGAAGGAGAGTGAAGTTTTCATGGTATTTTGGTTGAAATTCCGTTACAAATATATTGTTTAATTTGGTTTGAGAAAATCTGTCTTATTTTTTTTAAAATTCGGATAGCAACCTGCCAGAACATACATTTTCGTATGTCTAAAACCAAAAGTGGTTGATTTTGTGTGTTAGCTCGATATATCCTTTTATTTTTGCAATTGTCAATATACCCGTTAATGATTGAAGGAATTGTCATAAAATCCACTGGAAGCTGGTATGATGTCTTTACCGCCGATGGCCGCACGGTTCGTTGTCGCCTTCGCGGACAACTGCGGCTGAAAGGACTTCGGACGACCAATCCTGTGGCCGTTGGCGACAAGGTGGCGATTGTTTTTGAAGAAGGTCGCAACACCGCTTTAATTACGGGTATTGCCGACAGGCATAACTTCATCATCCGGAAAGCTACCAATCTTTCCAAAGCTTCACATATCATCGCCGCCAATCTGGAACAGGCGCTGTTAGTTGCCACATTGGTGTTGCCGCGCACTTCAACGGGCTTCATTGACCGCTTTTTAGTTACCGCCGAAGCCTACCATATTCCTGCCGTCATCGCCTTCAATAAATTGGATATTTACGATGCAGACGAACTCGCTCAGCTTGATGCGATAGAGAATGTTTACTGCAAGGCAGGATATAAGGTGTTGCGGGTTTCGGCTCTGACAGGAAAGGGAATTCAATCCCTCGCCGATTTGCTTCACAACAAAACCACCCTGGTCTCGGGCCATAGCGGTGTAGGCAAATCCTCCTTGGTCAATGCCATTGAGCCGGGGCTCAAACTGCGAATTGGCGAAATTTCGGAAGCGCACTACAAGGGAAAACATACCACCACCTTCGCCGAGATGTTCCGGCTCTCGGCGGGCGGCTGGATTGTGGACACACCGGGCATCAAGGAGTTTGGCCTGCACGACTTTGAGTTCGAGACGCTCTCGCATCGGTTTCCTGAGATGCGTGCCTTACTCCAGAATTGTCGCTTTGCCAACTGCACCCATCAGCATGAGCCCGGATGTGCGGTAAAATCTGCCGTGGATGATGGCCTTATTGCCCGATTCCGATACTCTAACTACCTGAATATGCTTCACAACGACTTCAATAACGACAACGAGCCATGATAGCCAAAGAGCTAATCAGCGACGGAATATTGCCACTCAAGCCCTCCGATTCGGGACAAGTTGCTCTCGAATGGATGGAAGATTTCAGGGTTTCACATCTGCCAGTGGTGGACGATACCAAACTGCTCGGACTTATTTCGGAATGGGAAATTTACAGCTTCGACAGCCTGAGCGACCCCATCGAAACCTTTCTTCATCCCCTTCAGCGGCCTTTTGTTACCGAAGATCAGCATATCTACGATGTGATGCGGTTGGTGCATTTGCAAAAGCTCAGCCTGATACCCGTACTCGATTTAGAACAGAACTACCTTGGTTCCATCACCTTGCAATGCCTTGGCGAACACCTTTCGCACAGCCTCTCGGCAGGTGATCCCGGTGGAATTATCACCTTGGGGATGAACACCCACGACTATATGCTCTCGGAAGTGGCCCGCATTGTGGAAGCTAACGATGCACGTATTCTGAGCCTTTTTGTGCAAACCGACCCGTTGTCGGAAAAAATGCGCCTCACCTTGAAAGTCAACAAGCGCGAAATCAGAGGATTGTTGCAAACTTTTGCACGTTTCAACTACGAGGTGCTGGTTTCTTACTCCGACGATAACGATGCCACCGACTTGAAAGAACGTTACGATGCGCTGATGAGCTATCTGAAAGTATGAGCCGAAGCCTGCTGCAATATATGCTGGCGCTCATCGCTCTCCTAGGCTGGATGCAAAGTCGCGGCGAATTGGCGTTGAACGACAATCCCCATGCCATCACCGACACTTCCTTTATCATCGTTGGCAGGATTGTCCTCCAAGGTAACCAGATTACCAAAGACCGTATTGTGTTGCGCGAGCTTGTTTTTCGCGAAGGCGATACGCTTTCGCTCAATGCCCTTGGCGAAAAATTGAAACAAAGCCGCCAGAATCTGCTCAACCGTTCTATTTTCAATTTTGTGGAGATAGATACTCTGCCATCGCAAGAAGCCGGATCGAGAATGGTGGACGTAAAAATTGTGCTGCTCGAACGTTGGTATATCTGGCCGATGCCCATTCTTGAGCTGGCCGACAGAAACCTCAACTCGTGGTGGGAAACCAAAGATATGACCCGTATCAATGCAGGTTTTTTTCTCACCTACGACAATTTTAGAGGAAGGCTCGAAAAGCTAAAAGTGTTGTTCAGAGCCGGTTACGACCAGAATTATTATGTGGAATATGAGATTCCTTACCTCAATCGCGCACAAAACTTCGGCATTGGCTTGCAGTTAGGACACTCGCGAAGCCGTAAGATTGCGTACCTCACCAAAGACAACAAACAGGTATTTTCTCCTTCCGAAGAAGGCTATGCCCGCACCGAGTGGTATGCCCGACTGAAAATGATTTTGCGGCGGAATATCCACAATACACACGAACTTAGTATTGGCTACGAAAACACGAAATTCAGCGACTCGGTGATGCTGCTGAATCCCAATTTTCTGAACAATATTTCGGGGCGATTTGAAGCGATACACCTTTACTATTTCTTTAAAAACGATTACCGGGACTCAAAACCTTATCCGCTCTCGGGTCATTATGCCGACCTCGAGCTGCACCAATACGGGCTGGGTTTTTTGCCCGACGAAACGGCACTCAGTACGGCCAAGCTCACTTTCGATATCTATCGGCCTATCTCGAAAAGATGGTTCTGGGCAGCCAACTTCACGGCAAAAACAACAAGCTCTGGCTTTCAACCCTATTTTCTGCAACGGGGACTGGGTTTTGGAAATGATTTTGTCCGTTCCTACGAGGTGTTTGTGGTGGACGGGCAGCGTTTTGCACTTGCGAAAAGTAACCTGAAATTTGCCCTCGTTACCCCACGAAAGACCAAATTGCCCCTCATCAAGTCGGAGAAATTCAGCAAACTGCATTATGCAGCTTACCTCAATCTACTGCTCGATGCAGGATATGTCAACCAACGAAATCCCGAACCACTGAATACCCTGCAAAACAATTGGTTAGTAGGAACAGGATTGGGCTTGGATGTAGTAACCTATTACGACATTGTGTGGCGGTTTGAGTATTCGGTTAGCCGCCTCGGACAACCGGGATTTTTTGTGCATTTCGTGGCACCTATTTGAGACAATGATGAATCCTTTTTAACATAACATATCTGTAATCAATAAGATATAAATATTGAAATTGAGAAATATTCCGAATTGGATACAAATAATGTTAAAAGCTACTGACAGAGCCACTTAATTTGTAATCTTGCACCACAAAGCGCATCACTCCATGAAAATTGCCCTTTTTGGCAAGACCTTCGATGCCGACCGCGGCCCCTTTTTGCAACTCATCTTCCAAAAGCTTGAGGGTGCTGAGTTGTCTATTTATGAGCCATATTATTGGCAGATCAAAGCGTATTGCCAGCCGCCTTCTGGGCTATTGTTTTTTCACGACCACCACGATTTGTCGGCCGAAACGGATGTGTTTTTTTCTATCGGCGGTGATGGAACCCTGCTCGATGCTTTGCCGATTATACGCAATTCGGGTATCCCTATCCTCGGAATCAATATGGGCCGATTGGGATTCCTCTCCAGCGTGTCGAAACAGGAAATTGAAAGCGCCCTCGATGCCCTACTAATAGGCAGATTCAAAACCGAAGAACGAAGTTTATTGCAACTGTTACAGCCTCAAGGGCTTTTTAGCGACATCAACTATGCCCTGAACGAAGTAACACTCTTCCGAAAGGAAGCCACTTCGCTCATCGTGATTCAAGTGTATGTGGACGATGTGTTCGTTAACGCATATTGGGCCGACGGATTGATTGTGGCAACACCAACCGGCTCCACCGCCTATTCCCTCAGTGCCGGCGGACCTATCCTCCATCCCGGTGCTTCGAATTTTGTGATTACACCATTAGCTACACACAATTTAAGCGTTAGACCCATCGTTATTCCCGACAACAGCATTGTCAGACTGAAAGTTGTCGGGCGTCACGTGCAATATACCCTGAGTATGGACAGCCGTATGGCCGTTGTGGATCAGGCCACCGAAGTTTGGCTGAGGAAAGCCGACTTCGGAATACGATTGGTGCAGATGGAAGGAAAAGACTTCTTCCGCACCATACGCGAAAAATTGCTCTGGGGTTTAGACATCAGGAATTGACTGCCGATGCTTCAAGAAAATCGTTAAATTTGCAGCCGAAAATGGGAAAAGCTCGCTTTACAATTGATTATGAAGCAATTATGATTCTTATGCCTATTGGACTGCCACAAGTTTGCACCAAATGTTGAAAAAAATTATTGCGCTTGTATTTTTTCTTCTGGCTTTTTTTGCCTCGCAAAGTCAAAACCTTGAACTAGGGCTTTTTGGCGGAGCAAGCTATTACCACGGAGAACTTAACCCTTCGGTGCCATTCGTCAGCGCCCGCCCGGCTTTTGGTTTGCTCGGACGCTATAGCAACGGCACCCGTTGGGCCTATCGTGCAGCCATTACCCAGGGCAAATTGTTCGAAAATGGCTCCCGTGCCCGTGTCAGTTCTGCAAAAACAAATACCTTGAGCCAGGATATTACCGATATCAGCCTCTTGGCCGAATTTAACTTTTTCGACTATTTTACCGGAAGCAAAAAAGAATATATGACACCGTACATCTTTGGCGGACTTTCGTTGTTTATGCCTTCCTCAAGCTACAGCACGTCAAGCGATGTGCCAATCAGTGTGCCTTTTGGAGTGGGATTTAAATATAGCCTCGGCAAACGCATCGCCATGAGTGTGGAATGGAAGATGCACAAGACTTTTCATGACGGATTGGAGGGATTCGGATTGCAAGGCTGGGAGAGTGACCTCAGCGATAACGATTGGTTCAATTTTACCGGCATCAGCCTGACTTATATGTTTAACATCCAGAAACGTCAGGCATGTAATTCATACAAAGACGTTGCATTTTAATCAATAACTAACCAACAGAGTATCCGACCGATGGGCCTGAAAGAACAGATAGATTTGACCAAGCTGCCGCAACACATCGCCATCATCATGGATGGCAACGGACGCTGGGCCAAACAACACGGACAGCAGCGTGTTTTTGGCCATCGTAACGGAGTTACGGCCGTGCGCGAGTCGGCCGAGGCCGCTGCCGAACTCGGCATCCCTTTTCTGACGGTTTATGCCTTTTCTACCGAAAACTGGAACCGACCGAAGATGGAAGTCAATGCTCTGATGCAGTTGCTGCTCAAGACTATTGAAAACGAGGTCGTTACGCTGAATAAAAATAATATCCG
>JBDHYV010000182.1:0-5725 GCA_039811545.1 Bacteroidales bacterium
ATATCTTTATACATTTAACAAACAGTGTGGCACTTACAATAGCGAGGGCGACTGCTACAACCGCGAACATTCTTTTCCGCAAAGCTGGTTTGGTGGCGGTTCACCCATGAAGAGCGACCTTTTCCATGTGATCCCCACCGATGGTTATGTGAACAACCGCCGCAGCAACTACGCCTATGGCGATGTGAAAAACGCCAGTTGGACTTCGCAAAACGGCAGCAAGGTAGGCAGCAGTAATGTGCCGGGATATAACGGAACGGTATTTGAACCCATAAACGAATATAAGGGCGATCTGGCCCGCTCCTATTTTTATATGGTTACCCGCTATGAAAACCTCATCAAAAACTGGGGGACCCCCATGTTGAACAAAACCACCTATCCAGGTTTTACAGCCTGGGCACTCACCATGCTCCTGAAGTGGCACAACGACGACCCTGTTTCGCAGAAAGAAATTGACCGCAACAATGCCGTTTATACCTACCAACATAATCGCAACCCTTTTGTTGACCATCCGGAATACGTGAATATGATCTGGGGCGGAGGGTCATCGCTGGCCGAAGAGCCCGAAGCGCATGTTACCGAGTTCTCGGGAAGCACCATCAGTCTGCAATGGACAGATGCCACCGGCGGACAACTCCCCGACGCCTACCTGATCCGGATGAGCTCTGTCAGTTTCGACGACATTGCCACGCCCAACGATGGCATCGAGGTGATTGACGATTTCCAGAACCGAAATGTGCTTTACGGCGTACAAAAAGCTGCATTCGGAAACCTGACTACCGGACAAACTTATTACTTTAAAATTTTTCCCTATACCGGCTCCGGAGCAACCATCAATTTTAAAACCGCTGGCGCTTTACAAGTCAGTGAAGTAGCAAAATAAAGGAGCTGCTGCACAATTCAACCGATTATTTAACTCAAATCATTTTCCGAATGAAGAAACTGATTCTTTTCATAACCATATTTTTTTCTCTCATAGCAATCTCAAAAGGTCAAACCCTGTTGCTGAACGAAAATTTCGATTATCCCGTAGGCAGTAAACTGACGGATAATGGATGGAATGTGACTAACGATGCTGATCCGAAAATCACGGTTACTTCTGCATCAATTACTTATGATGACTATTTATCCTCCGGTATTGGCAACGAGGTTACACTGTCAAATAGCGGGCAAGACGTCAACAAACTTTTTACGAAGCAAACCTCAGGCACCATTTATTTTTCCTTTTTGGCGAAGATTACATCGGCCAAAACAGCCGGAGATTATTTTTTCCATACGGCGGCAGAAACGGTTGGAAACACATTTCATGGAAGAGTTTTCGTAAAAAAAGATGCATCCGATAAACTTGCATTTGGTATTTCCCGCGGAACAGAAACAGCACAATATTCAGGTTACAATTACGATCTCAACACCACTTATCTGATTGTGATGCGTTATACCTTCGTTGATGGCCTTAAAAACGATATTGCTTCATTATACATTAATCCACCTTTGAATTCATCTGAGCCGGCAAATGGTTGGCTCACCAGTACAGGTACCACCGACGATTTATCAAATGTTGCAGCAGCTTGCCTCCGGCAGGGCAATCCCAGTAATGCAGCAACATTATTGATTGACGGTATCCGGGTTTCAACGCTATGGGATGATATTGTGGGTACAGAAGGAGACACTCCGCAGGTCAATGTGACGCCGGCTACGTTAAACGGATTCACCTATATCGGAGGCGCCGGGCCTTCGGCAGCACAGTCGGTGAGTGTGAGCGGCAACCATTTGACGAATAATATTGAGTTGAGTGTGGATGAATATTTCGAGATGTCGGTCGCCGAAAATGGCGCCTATTCCCGAACGCTTTCGCTTACACCTTCAGGTGGAACGGTGAATGCCACCACTGTATGGATTCGTATGGAAAGCGGCCTGGAAGCTGGAACTTATGACAACAGCATTGAAATCACCTCTGCCGGAGCCGATGACAAGAGCGTCAGCCTTTCAGGAACTGTAACCACCACTGTGGACGAACCTACCAATCATCCGACAAATTTCACCGCCAGCGCCAACACAACCACTTCCGTCACCCTTGCCTGGTACGATGCCGTACCACCTGCCGATGCATACCTCATCAAAGGCAACACCACCGGTTTCGACAACATCACTGCACCGGTTGACGGCAGCCCGGTGGCAGATGGAAGCTTAGTCAAAAACGTCCAGAAAGACATTGAAATGCACCAGTTTACCGGGCTCACCCAGGGCACAACTTACTATTTCAAGATTTATCCCTATAACGGATCCGGCTCTTCCATCAATTACAAAACCAACGGAACTGTGCCTCAGACCACGGCGAGCACCATCTCTCCAGACCCGGTTGTGACGCTCACCGGTACCGATCCTTCCGCATCGGGCTTTACCGTTAACAGTAGTAACAACGTGCTTTACCGAATCGGAATAAATGTTCAGTATCAATCAGTTACACTCAATCAAGTCGAGATATCCACTGCCGGAACCTATACCTCGACCGATATTCCTGCCAACGGATTTAAACTTTGGCTTTCGGCCGACAACGTTTTTGGAGGCGACACCCAACTGAGCACCCTCAGCTCGGCCACCGGCCATGGCGAGAGTCTGATTTTTGGCAGCCTTGCCCGGGTGCTCAACCCCGGAACAGTTTATCTGTTCGTAACGGCCAACATTGCCCCATCCGCAACCCTTGGGCATACCATTGGCGCTCAGGCTACAGCCGACAATAATTTCAGCTTTGCAGTGATGCCCACCTTCAGCGGCAGCACTTTTGGCGCGGCTAATCTCCACACCCTGAATCCTGAACCCGAAATTGCAAAGGTCTTCATCAGCGAATATATCGAAGGCTCAAGTAACAACAAAGCCATCGAAATTGTCAACAAAGGCGCAACCCCCATTGACCTGAGCAAACTTACCATCAAACTCTATGCAAATGGAAGTGGAACTGCGAATAATACTTTTACCGGATCAGCCGGCAGCTTAAACCCAGGCGAAGTGATTGTGATTGCCAATGAGAATGCTCAAGCTGAACTGAAAAATTGTGCCGATTATATATCAACCGTTACTTTTTACAATGGCAACGATGCGCTTGAAGTGCTTTATGACGGTGTGCGCACCGATGTTTTCGGCCAAATCGGCACAGACCCGGGCACAGGTTGGGCAGTTGGAGGTGTCAACAATGCCACCAAAGATAAAACCTTAATCAGGAAACTGACCGTTAATACCGGCAACACCAATCATCTCGGCTCGTTTGGAACAAGCCCCGAAAATTCGGAATGGATCATTAAACCCACCGACTATTTTACCAATATCGGCGCACATGGGACGGTATTCACCGGCACTGCCGATGCCAACTGGAACAATGAAGCCAACTGGGATATGGGCCTTTCTATTGCCACAGCCTCGGCCGTTGTTGCGACAAGCACAAACCATCCAGTGCTCACTGGCACATCAGAAGTGGGGAACCTGATTCTTAGATCTGGTAGCAATTTCACCATCAAAGGGGCGCTGACAGTCGGAGGCCGTTTAGTGAACCCTAACGGCAGCAACAGTCTGGTCATTGATTCCGATGGCAGTGGCAGCGGTTCGCTTTTACATCACACTGCTGATGTGGATGCCACAGTGAAACGCTATCTCACCGGTAACACAGTACTCACGGCCTACGATTATCACCTTGTTTCGGTTCCGCTCAATGCTCCCGTTACCACCGGACAGTTTCTCGGTTCTTATCTCTATCGCTTCGACGGCCCGACACAGAGCTGGACAAGCATGGGGACTTCCACCACGACCCCTCTCCCGGTTGACCAAGGCTATATGATTTACTATCCCAATCCTTCTACGACCTACAGCTTCGCCGGAAAGCTCAACAACGGCAGTTTCAACGCCTCTACGCCACTTTCGGCTGCCGACCATTTTGCTTTGGTTCCAAACCCCTATCCTTCGGCCATTGACTGGGATGCTACCGAAGGCTGGACAAAGAGCAATATCCGCGATGCCATCTGGATTTGGGATCCGGTGGCCAACCAATATGCCACTTATGGCGGCCACATTGGTGTGAACGGCGGAACAAGATATATTCCTCTCGGGCAGTCGTTTTTCGTAAAATCCAACGCTCCTTCACCTGTGCTTGCCATGAACAACAATGTGAGGGTTCACAGCAGCCAACATTTCTTTAAAGAAGGACAAGCCACGGCCGACCTGCTCCGCGTGAAGGCCGAAGGGAACGGTTTCAGCGATGAGATTGCCATTTGTTTCAGCCCCAACGGCCAAAGTGGCCTCGACGAAGCCGACGTTGACAAGCTTTTTGGTGCCGAAGGCGCTCCCCAAATCTACACCACCGTGGACGACAACCGTCCTCTATCCATCAACCATCGGCCCTACACTGCCGATCCACAGACGATTCCTTTGAGTTTCGAGCTAAAAAAAGACACCGAAGTCACACTTCAATTCACGGGAACAGAAAGCTTTGAACCATCGGTAGGCTTCTTCCTTGAAGATAAACTTACGGGAATCATGACCAATTTGCGCGAAAACTCCATTTATCAATTCAGTCATAGCGAAAGTGCTAATCCACAGCGCTTTGAGTTTCACCTGAGCGGGATCACGGCAGTAGGCGACCTCCGTCAGGCCACTTCACCGATTTGGAGCGATGGCCATTCCCTCTTTGTGAATAATGCCTCTTTGTCCGGCCAACTGGCACTACTCGAAGTTCTCGACCCGGCAGGGCGACTCATCGAAAGCCGTACCATCACCTTAGCAATCAACCAACGCATCGAAACGAAAGCTTCAGGCTTGCTACTCGTCAGGTTGAGCACGCAAAAACAGGTATTCGTTACAAAAGTATTCATCCGTTAACCCCGACTGCCATGAAAACGAGATATTTCAAAACCCTTCTGCTGATTATTTTTATCGTTGTTTCTTCCCAGCTTTTGTCTCAGGGACCTCCTAATCCTCCGGGCGATCCCAGTTCGGGTGGCGGCCCTGTGGGCGGATCAGCACCCATTGGCAGCGGCATCGGAATCCTGATTACACTTGGCGCCGCCTACGGCGGACAAAAAGTTTACCGATATTTCAGCCAATTCGCTGATCAAGAGGACGATAAAGAATAGAACATCACTCGCACACAGTATATTCAAAACCGCCTGACCCGGTCTGATTCATGTAGTTAAATGAAAGCCACTGTTCCAAATCACTGAAACAGTGGCTTTCATTGATTTTTGATCATTTCCTTTTGAGGAGTGCGTGCCACAACCACAAATTGATGGGTGAGGCCCAGCATCTGTTCATCAGAAGCTGTGGCACTCAAAGTCAAATAGAGAAGTTTTTTATGATCGGGAAGAGCAAAATTCTTTAGCCTTTCGCTGCTGTATAATGAAGCCACCCCTTCGATATTTTTGACACAAATGGTCTCGAAACCGCTGTCAATGAGTAGTTTCTCGGCAAAATATGGCCAGCAGCGGTATTGCGGCACATCGTACCCCTGAAAAACAGCAGGGCGGCAACCAATTCATTGCTTTGCCACTTTTCTTCAAGCAGGTTTTTCTCGATCAAGTGGCGGATAGCGCGCGAGCAATTGGGGAAACTGTTTTCGATCACGAAACGATCGAGTGCGCGTAGGAGTTCTTCTTCAAGACTAACCCCGAAACGTGCCAAAGCCATAGTGCTCCGTTTTTAAAATTCGTGTTACAAATTAATAGAGAAGATGAAATTCCAA